>NZ_JAUBWA010000081.1:0-34291 GCF_036702825.1 Microcoleus sp. A003_D6
GCTAGGTATTTATTTCAGGGTTTCATGCCTCCAAATTTAAAATTATTAAATTTGTCTGAATATCTGCGGAATGTGGGCTAAAAGAAGGACATCATCGTGAACCCGACAGCCCCCGCTCAAAACATCCTCGATTGTTTGCAGGTTATTTTGGATGCCACGGCATCGAAAAATTACGAGCTTTTTACCACAGTGGGCGATGCAGGCTACAAAACGAGCATTACACAACAAATGTTTGACGATGTTAGCGAGCAGCTCGCTTCACGCCTGCAAAAGGGATATTCAATTACTTATTTTGGTGAGATAAAACAAGGTAATAGTCCGATTTATTTGTGGAAGCTGAGTTTTGAAGATGGTGGAGATGAATTTGTTGCACACATGACGATGAATGGAGACAAAGTTGCTGGGATTTTCATCGAATGACATATCTTGCTTGATAGGGCGTTTTACTGAAATGAATCTAACGCCGATCGCCCACAACCGTTAATCGAAATCGATCGGGCGGCACAAAGGTGATTCCCCGGCGGGCGGGACGAATTGGCCGATCGAGATTCGATACAAACTCGCGGGAAGACAAAACCGTTGCTAACACCAGCTTCATTTCAAACATCGATAACGCCATCCCGATGCAGCTTCGACTCCCGCCTCCAAACGGTAAAAATTCAGAGGCGGAAAACTTGCGCCCTAAAAAGCGATCGGGATTGAACCCGGCCGGATTTTCGTAGGTTTCAGGGCGACGGTGCGCCAAATAGACACAGGGGATTAAAATCGTTCCCGGTTGATAGGTATAGCCTTCGAGTTCGATCGTCCGTTTCACCTTGCGCGGCTGCGAAATTAAGGCAATTGGATACACCCGCAGCGCTTCCTTACAGACTGCGGTTAAATACGGCGATTGCGAAAGTGCGATCGGATCGGGATTTTCGCCCAATTCATCTAATTCGCTACGCAACCTAGCGAGGCATTCGGGATACTGATGCAGCCAGTAAAACGCCCAAGTCAAGGCCGATCCAGTCGTTTCATGTCCTAACAACAACAGCGTCATCAACTGATCGCGCAATTCTCGATCGCCGAGGGATTCGCCGCTGTCGTCGCGGGCCATCATCAACACCGACAGAATATCCGTGCGAGACGAATCGAGAGAATGCGATCGCCTCTCGGCAATTTCCGCATAAATCAGCGAGTCAATCTGCGCCATCTGCTGCAAAAACTGCCCCCACGGACTCCAAGATCCCAAATTTTGCTGCAAGGGTTCAAAGAAAAATTGTATCGAGTACAGTTCAGACGTAATCGCCTCTAAAAGCTTGCTGAGCAATTGTTTCAGGCGTTCGTAGCGCTCTCCCGGCACTAATCCAAACACGACTTGCAAGATGACTTGCAGCGAAATTTCTGACATTTCTTCGCGCACTGCGATCGCATCTGGGGCCTTCCAGTCGATCGTCCGCTTTTGCGTCAAATCAACAATCAAATGCCCTTGACTGTGCAACTGTTCCCGATGCAGCGCAGGCATTAATAGCTGTCGCTGTCGCAGATGTCGCGGCCCTTCATTCATAATTAGCGATTCATTTCCCACCAGCGGGCGAAATACGTTGGTCACTTTGCCAAACTCAAAGGCATCGGCTAAGGTCGTAAACACCGCCTGAATCGCTTCTGGACTGCCCAGAAACACCACGGGGGGAGAAGCGGGCCCCAACACGCGGGCGGTAAATGTATCGCCGTATTTGGCAGAGTTGCGATCGAAAAATGCGATCGGGTCAGCTACCAGCGAAAGCGTTTGAAACAAAGCAGGAGAACGAGATCCGGTAGGCAGCGTCATTCGATTTTAGATTTTAGATTTTAGATTTTGGATTGAGCCCACTGATAAATGCGGGGGCTTGAGGATTTTAGATTTTAGATTTTGGATTGATTCCATGGATAAATCAAGTGGCGGGTACCACCTTTGAAATTCGCTTGTCATTGCAAAACTGGCGATACACAATAGACCTCTTGCAAAAGTCCTTTTAATCAAATTTTGGAACGGGCTCTCCGGCCCATTCCACAAGAAAAAAACTTTTTGTGGGATGGGCCGGAGAGCCCGTCCCAGCTATTTTTGTAAGAGGTCTAATATTTCTAGTGTATTTTGACATATTGCGAATTCCTCGATCGACCGTTGGCAGCCTGAAATTTATCTGCGGTCGATCGACGGTAGGCTAGAAACTGAGTTTCTGAGCGTAAGTTTTAATTAACTTAGCGCCAGGCGGACGATCGACTAAAAGCTCGATCGCCCATACCTCCTGCCCTCAACCTCCGCGCAACTGCGTCACCAAGTGAACTAATTCCGGTAAAATCAGCTTTTCGACAGCTAGTTTTACGCCATTGCTAGAGCCCGGAAGAGAAAAGACTAACTTACCTTGATAAACGCCTGCAACGGCACGAGAGGCGATCGCCCTCGAACCAATTTCTTGATAGCTCAAGAACCGAAATATCTCCCCAAATCCCGGTAAAATCCTGTCTAGCAAACTCTCCATCACATCGTAAGTCGTATCTCGGGGAGCGATGCCCGTCCCGCCGTTAAAAATGATTGCATCCACATCTTCACGCTGGGAAAAAGCCTGCATTTGCAATACAATTTTTGCCGCATCATCTTTAACAACAGTGTAAGCTACCACAGAGTGACCCGCATCTTTTAGCAGCCTCTTAGTTAACAAGCCGCTCTTGTCTGTTTCAGCCGAGCGCGTGTCGCTAACAGTAATGATAGCGCAATTTACGGTTATTTTAGATAAGTCGGGGTGAGGAATTTGCGTCATATAACAGATGTTGAAGGAAAAAGGAAGAAGCAAGAAAGAAGAGGAAATCAGGAAAAGGGAAGAGGGAAGAAGTCATTAGTTAGTTGTGATTTGTTCGTTGTTAGTTATTCATTATCAAATAACTAATAACCAATAACCAATGCCCCATACCCCATGCCCCATGCCCTATTCCCCATCAATTATGCCTTGCTAAATCCTAAGCCGTTTGCTTCCGAGTAGCGTTCCATGAACCGCATAAATCGATCCCATTCTGCGGGACTTCTCATTAGATAAAGAGCTTCCAAGCCCGCAGGCTGACCGTTGATGAACTTAGCCTTAACCTCGCGAGTGAGGATTTCGCCTTCAGAGTCGATCATGTACATTCCAGTAATTTCTTCGGTACTGGTGCTGCTGAGAGCTTTGGGATTTTCAAAGATAAACGTGGCAGTGCCTTGATCTCCGCTTTTAGAACGGGTTAGGCGCACTTCGGGCACAGCTTCTTCGTCTATACCGCGAGAGAATTGAATTTTAGCCATAATCTGATAGTGGAACCTTAAGGATTGCTTAATTTCTTAATGTTTAATCATAAAACGATTCGGGTACTCGCAAATCAAGACTTGGGAGAGTGGGAGCGGGCCAGAGTGGGGAAATCGGAGACAAGGGAAAGGGGACATGGGTTGGTTCTGTGTACTTGATATCGTTTCCGGCTGCATCGGAATGATACCGAGGACACCGCGAGAGCCTAAGTCCCTACAATTAATCGGGGTAGGGAAACGGCACTGCCGTGTCCTGACTGTGAGTAATATTAATTCCGATACTACGGGACTTAGACGATGTAGGGAGAGTTAATTGGCTCGGCCCGCTTTGTGGCTACCAGAGTTTGGTAGATGAGGGCGGATATCTCGCCGCGGGTGATGTCGCGGGCGGGGGAAAGTTTTTCGCGCGCGGGATAGTTGACCACGATTTTGCGCTCTGTGGCGGTTGCTATGGAGTCGGTGGCAAAACTGGGAATCTGAGCTCGATCGACATAAACGCTCAAAGAATTGGGGTTTCCGCCGACAAACTGCAAGCCGTTTACCAAAGATACGATCGCCTGAGCTCTAGTCAAATTCTGTTCCGGGCGAAACGTGCTGTCTGGATATCCCACCAAAAACCCAGCTCGATTAGCGATTGCGATCGCACCATACGCCCAAAAAACCACCGCCACATCCTTAAAAACCGTCGCCTCGCGGCGCGGCACCAATTCAAATGCCTTCGCCAGCAAAGCCGCGTACTGAGCCCTAGTTAAACTCTCATCAGGTTTAAAAGTACCGTTGGGAAACCCGCTAACAATATTCATCTTTGCCAGGCGATCGATAAAATCCTTGGCCCAGTGCGTGCTGATGTCGCTGAACTTTACCCCCCCAGGAGTCGGAGTCGGCGCAGGAGTCGGAGTCGGCGTCACATTGCCCAACTCAAATAAACCTTTCACCCGCGCAGAATTGAGCTGATTTCCCACCGCAAAAATCTTCACCCCAGTCGCATTTTGCAAATCAAATTCGCCGTTATCCCGAAAAATATTGCCGCCCAAATCTTGAGCCGTACCAATATCTGGCAGCGACTTCCCCACCGCAGTCAAACCGTCTTCGGTATTTTTTTCAATGCGATTCTTGCGTAAAATCGGCTTAGATTCCCCCGCTAAAACTATACCGGAGCGATTTTCCAAAATTTGGTTATCAGCAATCAAAGGAGCCGACTGAGCTTGCAGAGAAATGCCGAAACCCGTCTTTTGAAAAACATTGCGCCGTATTACTCCCTTAGCAGTTCCCGCTGTAATTACGCCAGCCGCTGAGTTTTCTACAAATATGTTGTCTAGAATCGCAGGATTAGCGGTTCCCGTGGCAAAAATGCCTTCGCGCTTGCATTGAGTGAAAGTGCAGTTAGCCACAGTCGGAGCAGTTGACTCAATCCAGACTCCCGTGCCGCGACTATCGAGATTAGTGACAGTTACTCCGCGCAATTCCGAATTATTTGCTAGCAGTATGGTGATATTTTGACCCGCAGCGGTGGGACTGACAAATTTGCCGCTGCCTTGAATTAGAGTGCCGCTACCTTTGTTAGCTTCATTGCCAATAACTTTTACTCCCGAGGGAATTTCCAAGGGGAATTGTTCGCCGCTAGCTGCGCTGTAAGTTCCTGGTGCTAGCTGAATAGTGGTTCCTGATGCAGCGCGGCCGATCGCGCGGGCGATCGTTTTGAATGGAGCCGATTGGCTGCCTGCTGCGGAATCGCTGCCTGTTGTCGAGTTGACGTAAAGTGTTGCCATGTTTTTGTGGAAGAATAGAATTTGCGATCGAGCTTTTATGCACTTTTCATTCTCTACCAACCTGACCCCGGATCTATATTCATCTTTTATCAGGAAGACACCCACAGGGGATTACAACCATAGGGGAATTGCCCTACAAAAAACTATATTTCTCCTTACCAGCAACAGCAAATATCCGATTTATTAAAGAAGTCAGGTATCTGGATTTTCTATTAAACATCTCCAAAAAAGCAAGCTTTGAACAGGCAAGATGCCTGTTCCACAATAATTATTGGAGATGTCTATTTCATTCGCAGACGATCGAGATTCCCTGCCCAAAAACCTTAACCGCTTCTGCCAAATCCGTTTCACCCATCAAAATGCAGCGTCTTAGCAAATCGATATCCAGCGTTTCCAATCCTGACAGTTGACTCTGAATTACTTCTTCATACGCATTTTCCCGGAGATGATACAGCCGCAGCGTGCCATCTTCCCAAAACCAGATTTCTGGCACACCCAAAGCCCGATATTTTGGCAACTTGCTCAGTCCACCGCTAGTATAAACCACCTCGATCGACAAATCGGGAATCTGCTTAGGTTCTCCCAAACAAAACGATTTGTCTGCTTGAGTTGAAGCTTCTCCCGTTTTCTCTTGCGTCATTGAACCAGAAGGGTAAAATTTAATACCTTGTTGCAGCAGAAAAGTTGTCACCAAGTAACCAATGATTTTAGAAAAATTTTCGTGTTGGAATCCCGGCATCAGAATCTCGATCGCCCCTGCAAAAAAAGACAACTTTATGCCAGGGGAAGCTTCCGAAACCTTCTGGATTAACTTGAATTGCTCCCAAGTGCCGTTGAGCACCACTCGCCCATCGAGAGTTTCCCGATCGAGAACTTGTGTCATTGACCCGCACCATTATCTCCTATGGGAATTATAACGCAATACGGTTCACTTAACGCTTTTTCTGCCCCGGATATCCCCCTAAATCCCCCTTAAGAAGGGGAGTAGGGGTTGACTTTAAAAGCTTTCTTGTCCCTCCCTTTTTTAGGGGGGTTAGGGGGGATCTGTCTTAAGTGAACCGTATTGAATTATAACGTATTGTGCGATCGCTCCTACAGACGATCGGATCGATCCGTGCAGCAAATTTAGCTGAGGAATCCGAACAGTTCTTTCTAGTTCCCGGACTCTGCCTGGGAATGCAGATGCTTTGGCTCCGCCTCCCTTAATTTTCGGTTTATTTCACAATACAAGACGCATCCAAAACCACTACAACTTCATTTTGAAAAACAGCACAACTTGTGATTGCTGAAGCTAAGGCGGGAATTTTCCCTTGTTTGAAAGAAAGCCTCGCCTCTTCTGTAGAATCAAATTGATCGAGCCAGTCGTAATCCTCTAAATACTGAAGAGTCAACGAATTGCGATTGAGCATCCAAAAATCAACTCCATAGCTATTAATGAAGTTTTGCAATACAGCTCGATCGGGAGTGTACTGAGCGCGAATTAAATCCCTAACTCGCTGCCGATATCTGCTGTAGTAGCCTTTATGAAAAGGCACTGCATATTCCTTTGCCACCAAAACCGAACGCTGACTAAATGTTGGCAAATGATCCGTATCTGCCGCGATTGAAGCAATCAAGATATCTTTAGGTTGTTGCTCAAAAAATTTGTACAAAGCCGGCATCTTACCTTCTATATAACCGACAGTAGGAAATTTTTCCACCAAGCAGGGATAAAGCACCACTGAGACAGCGATTATCGCTGTCGTCATTAGGGCAACTTGATTTTTTAAAGTAAATTTTGTTTCGGTTTTTGATGCCCAATGACAGACTCCATCGATAATTAAAGTTAGGGCGATCGCAGTTATTAAAACAACAATAAATCGCAAGCTGTAGGCAGTATAGCGACCTGGGTTATACAGCTTAAAAATGATGGCATGAGCAGCAAAAAACATCGCCGAGGATGCTAAAAATAGCTGAAGCAAAAGCCAGATTTTGCTTTGAATCTGATTTGCTAAGGGAAAAGCCGATCGCAAAAACAGCAGCAGCGGAAATAACAGCGCGACACAGTGAGTTACAGGCGTAAACAGCGACTTGGGAAACATCCCGCTGCCCCGCCCTGTCAACCAATAATCTTTGGGGTTTGGACGAAAAAAAGCATTTCTGCCGTCTGGTGCAAATTCGCCCATTTGCTTCGCTTCTGCTGCGGTATAAGTTGGCCCAAATTCTGATTTATCTAAGGCATAGGGCAGCATTACTAAAAAGATTACTCCCAAACCTGTAGTGCAAAATAGGTAATTAGTTCGATCGCCCGACAAGCGCAAACCGCCGTTTTTCCAGCATAGCAGCCGCAAAACTAAAATTCCGGCAGCAACCAAGGCGTAAGGAGGATAGAATAGTCCGATAAGTGCGATCGCTCCCAAACAAGGCAGCAACGAACTGCGGGACAAATAATATAAAAAAGCCAGAAATATCGGATAGATAAAAGCTCTTGGCGTTGTGGAAGCCAAATCGTCTGTCATCCACATATGCTGATTTAACAGCAAAGATGCAATAAATCCAGTCATCGGTACTGGCAGCATTTCTAGGCAAAGACCAAAACAGTAATAAGTGGAGATTAAGCCGAGAAATAGCGGCAATATTTTGTGAAAAAATAGCGGGTGAATGCCAACTGTTGCTGCTAATTTGTAGAGCGTGCTGTATCCTGCGGGGGCTACTGATTGAAAGTAATTAGCAATGAAATCGTTGGGGAATAATTCAGGATCGACAAACCGCATCATCCAGAAAACGTGCTGCCTCGCATCGTCTTGCACCATATACTCGGCGCTGAAGACCTGCTTGAGCCCTAAAATAGCATAAACTGCGGCAAATGTCAAGCTCAGAGTCAACCAAAATATTGTGCGCGATCGGGATTTTTCATCCACAGTCGCAGTCAGAAATTTATGCAAGCGGGCTATGAACATCGCAGTCAAAAAATGTCTTAAATAAAAGTTCGCAGCAGCGCTGAAGAACTACTACAAACAAATACTTTATATGAGATTCGCCTGTAAATCCCACTTTACTTTCAACTTCGCCCGATTTTAGATTATTGTCCAGCCCGCACGCCCGCAATTTTAAGCCGAATCCGATAAAGACTTTTACTTGCCGTAATATAAAGCGTTTGGCGATCGCTTTCTCCCCAAGCCAAATTAGTCGCCGTCTCAGGCACAGAAATCCTCCCCAAAAGCTTGCCATCCGGCGAGAAAATCCACACTCCCCCCGGCCCGGTGCTGTAAACATTCCCCTCTACATCAACTTTTAAACCGTCGGGTACTCCGCCTTGACTAGCATCTTTTAACTCCGCAAAAAGCTGCTGGTTGGTAACAGTTCCGTCCGGTTTTATATCGAAAACGGCAATGTATCCCGCTTCCGAATTGTTGACATAAAGTTTTTGCTCGTCTGGTGAAAAAGCAATGCCATTCGGCAGCACCAAATCCTTAACCAGCAGAGTTAATTTTCCGTCGGCTGCCAGCCTGTAAACACCGTAAAAACCCAATTCTTCCTGCTCTTTACTAACACCGTAGGACGGATCGGTAAAATAAATGCTGCCGTCTGATTTAACAACCAAATCGTTCGGACTGTTGAGCCTTTTTCCCTCATATCTATCCGCCAATGCGATAACTTTACCGTCCTTTTCTGTGCGGGATACGCGGCGATTTTCGTGTTCGGCAGTAAGTAAGCGGTTTTCTTTGTCTAAAGTATTCCCGTTGGCTTTTCCCGAAGGGCGGCGAAATACCTCAACTTGTTGATTTGAGCCGAATTTATAGATAATATTGGCGGGAATATCGCTGAACAGCAAAAAGCCCTCTGGATGCCAAATCGGGCCTTCTATAAATTGGAAATCGCCAGCTAGTTTTTCTAATTTCGCGCTGTCATGGAGAATACGTTGCATGGTATTTTTTTTGTCCTGGTTTTCCGTTTGGGCGGTCAAGATTGTTAAGTTACCCCTAACTTTTTTGCTGGGGTTGGAGACTGCTAAAGTTAATACTATCAACAACAAACTAATTGTAGCAATTTTGACTGTCATTTTGGCGAGCTTAATTGCATTGAGGTCGGTATTGAAATCGATTGTACCGCATTTATATTACAAAAATTATTGCTAGTTCAAGCAAACCGCTGCGGGCTAGCATAGTATAGTAATGTCAGTTTCAAAGGATACACCTTTTGCCTGGTTTCTGCGATTTGCACTCTCTAGAGAAATGTTTTTTTTAATAAAATACTATAAATATAACGAAAATACTTTTTATCTGTTCGCGGTCTTCGCCTAGTGTCATAAACTCGATAGACCCATCTAAATAAGTTATTCACCAGCCTGGGGCATCTTCTATTAAGGTTTCTAGCGCCTCAAATTGCTCCCAAGTATAATCACCTTGTAAGGTAAAGCGTTCTTATTTAACAATTGTTATTGGTTCTGAGACTTGTCTGATTGTGGGCGTAATGCTCCGAAGAAAAATTAGTAGCCCTGCCTTAGTATAACCTAAATAGGGACTATTAATCAAAGTTAATTTGACGGTTAAATATTACTGCCATGATTCTGGGCGATCGCATATTGCCTCAGTACAGGTGAAATAGTGTAAAAATTTGCTTGTTGTTCAATCAAGCAGCGCCGCGATAAAGATTGCAGCGCATTTACCAAGTCTGATGCGGGAATTCGGCTAGTTTCTAGCAAATTTGTCAGGTTAATTGAATCGCTTTCTTTCGCCAACAAGGAGAGGACTTGTTTTTCTAGTTGGGATAGGCGATCGCACTGCTGCTGTAAAACGTCTTTCAAATCTTCCGGCAACAATATGGTATCATCTGGCAATAACTCTGTCACGCATCCCCCCAACTCCTGTATCAGAGTGGCGACGCTTTTTAACCAGAGGGGATTGCCTTGGTAGCGGTGAATCAGTGCTGAGCAGTTGTCGATGTCTGCTAATCCATAATCTCTGAGGATTTCCCGTCCGGCTGCGATGTCTAAACCTTTGAGTTGTAAGCTATTAATCTGTGTATTTTGGTTTTTAAATTGAGTAACTTCTCTGGGTTGTTCCCAACCGATGAGCAGGAAGCAGCTTTGATGTGATATTTTTTCTATTTTTTTGAATAAAGAGCGATATTCTTCGTATTCTGGTTGATATTTTCCGGCTAATTCGCCGCTGCTGAACAGGTTGTGAATGTCATCTAAGACTACTAAGCAGCGATATTTTTGTAAATATTTAATTAGGGATAATGCTTTCTGGTTGGTTGTGGGTGAATCTTGCTTTTCTGACTGGGAGAAAAACTGGATTAAGTTGGCTTCAAATTCCGAGAGGGTGGGGGATGTGTCGAGGTTGCACCAAATGACGTATTCAAATTCGTCTTTGATTTGTTGGACGAGTTGCACTGCGAGTGTGGTTTTGCCGATGCCGAGTCCGCCGGTGAGGGCTATGAGGCTGCTGTTTTGTTGTAAAATCCAGTTGGTGAGGGTTTGGAGTTGTGGGGTGCGATCGAAGAAAGTACCTAATTCTGGCATTTCGCTTAACTCTTGATGCGATGTTTCTTCATTTGGTGGGTGTGAGTTTGGTATGTTTGGTGGGTGTCTAGCTTCTCCACAAATGTTAAAATTACCGATGGCTACAACGTCCGTCGCCTTGTGCAAAATTTGAAACCTGAGAGATTTGGAATCTCTTAATTGCCGATCGTAAATTTGTTTTACTTACTTCTTCCCCTAATCCTTCTGAGAGAATTTGCCATAATTTTGAGCCAATATCCCTGACATAACTCTCGTTACAGTGAATCTCTTCAGCAATTTGGGTGTATTTCTTACCTTGTATTGTTCCTCGCAGAATTGCCTCTTGTAAGTCATCAAGGTGCTTGCCCGTTTTGGCAAACATGAGATCATCAGCCATTTTTAACACTTCCTTAAGATTCATGCGCTCTTGTAGATGTGGTTATTTTCCGTATTATACCTAACTTTTCCCAACATTTTCTGGCATTTCCCAACATTTTTCAATCCCGAGTTTGAATGGCAGACAAAATTGCCAACAAAATTGAGCTTTTTTGGCCTAGACAAAGCTGGGATTTTTGAAATAATGATAGGAGAAATATCTAGCAACAAAAATTAACAATGCTTTTCAATTTAGTCAAAGTAGTCGATCGAGCTAACAGTTTGGCGTTTTTTTATAAAAGCCTTCTTTTTGCAGCACTGGTTTTACCTTTTTCAGCTATTCCAGGGCAAGCTTCTCCTAACTATCAAGAACGAGATGGGATCTATGGCGAAATAAAATTTGCTGAATTCTGTAATACATCTAATCAACTGAGGGCAAGAGTGATCGCGGAAGCTGGTAGTAGAGATTCAAGAGTTAAAAGTGTAGAATTTAAAATGTACTCAAGATACAGTATGAATGTAAATTTCCAAGGAATTGGATTAGCTGTTCCTAGTGGCGAAAATTGGCGAACCATATCTCCTATTGGAGGTCCAAGATATAATACCAGAAATGGTGATAGAAGATTCTACGATACAGGGGTAATGATTGGTCTACTTCAATCAATTGTTGACTCACCCGTCAAATTTTCGATTCACGCTAATCATAGTAGAGGCAGAACAGTTGATCTGGGAGGCGTTGTTGATATGGGAAGAATTGAACCAGGAAAGTGCAGAATATATGATGATGGTAATTTCAGATAACCTGATGGTTGTTATTACGAACTGATTCACAGCGCGATCGCCCTTCTAATTTTTTCCAACCAGAGCGATCGCCCCATCCGACATATTCCATTAACTCTCGTGTCACCCCAACCTCTCTTTCCACCGACAATCCGATCCATTTCTACCATTTCAAAGTGCGATGATTGCACTCAAGGGCGTGAAGCGTAGCTATCCCCTGGGCGATCGCCCTAGCAAACAAAAGGGCGATCGCACCCCATATTAACTTTTATTTCAACTCACAAATACTTATCAGGTTTTAGTTTTGCGATTCATTTTTTATTTTCACCATTTCGCCCTAGATAGTAGAATAGAGCAGTAAGCTGGGCAATTGCCCACCTCCTAAAGCCGCTTGAGAGTAGAATATATCTATGAAGTTTCAGTGGGACTCAAACAAAGCCAGTAGCAATGCCAAAAAGCATGGTGTGTCTTTTGAAGAGGCTGTCACTGTCTTCGGAGATGCACTGGCTATGACAATTTCTGACCCTGACCACTCCGTAGGTGAGATCCGTCTTTTGACGATAGGTCAGTCGAACTTCCAACGTCTTTTGGTTGTTTCCCACACGGAACGAGAAGGTGAGGTGCGTTTAATCAGTGCTCGTTTAGCCACCCGACAGGAGAGAAGAAACTATGAGTCAGGAATCTGAAGAAACAGTCAATGACGAGATGAGACCTGAATATGATTTTTCAGGCGGTGTTCGTGGCAAATACTATGAAGCTTATACGCAATCCAGTAATGTGGTGATTCTCGATCCAGATGTAGCAGAGATATTTCGAGACTCAGCTTCTGTAAATGAAGCGTTGCGATTACTTGCGAAAATTGCCAAGTCTGTCACGGTCTAATTAACTATTTTAAAATTATGCTGATGAATCTGGTGACTGACATTTATGGCGATCGCCCATCTTCGATATTCGCTTAACCCTCCTGTCACCCCAACCTCTGTTTCCACTGACAATCCGATCCATTTCCACCATCTCAAAGCGCGATGATTGCACACAGGGGCGTGAAGCGTAGCTATCCCTCTTGGCTGAATCACCCCAGCAAAAAAAAGGGCGATCGTCCTTTCTTACATATATTGCTTAAGTTGGCACTAATACTCTAGTCCTTAACCCTGACTTAAGATGACTGAAGTCGTCACTACGAACCTGTTTTGTAGTAAGAACTTCAGTAGACCTCTTGCAAAAGTCCTTTTAATCAAATTTTGGAACGGGCAAGATGCCCGTTCCACAAGGAAAAATGTTTTTTGTGGGATGGGCATCTTGCCCGTCCTAGTTATTTTTGCAAGAGGTCTAGTCCTTTCAAATGTTAAGCTGGAAATGAAACAAATAGCGCTGCAATACCAAGAACGATCGCACCGATACTCATCACAAAAGACCAGAAGCGGTGATAACTCTTAACCGTAGTACCGCTATCGCTTTCAAGCTGAATCAAATCCATCCAAGGTGCAACACCCCGGCGGAACCAACCCAAAGTCTTAACATCCATTCCAATCAAACTTTCAACCCGTTTCATGCCAAACAGAAAATTACCAATTGGCCCAAAACGAGAAGCATACCGCAGATAAATCATTCCCGTTCTATCTTGCAGTTTCAAATCAGAACCAAACGCATAACCCGCATCGCCGCGACCAATTAATTCGCCTTGCAGCTTCGCAGGTTGACCTCGCAAAGGACTTGCATAAGGGTCAGACATTAAGCTTAAAACATCCAAGTGTTCGGCTTGTTTGTAATTCGGGAACATCACCAGAGTTTTGAGCAAAATTCCCGCGCCCAAAGCGATTAAAGGACAAGCAACCATCATCATCGGGTTTACAGCATACAGAGAAATGCCGATCGCAAAACCCACCGCTAAGCCCAGAGTTTCTGCACTGTACAGCAGCAAATCGAACACAAAATTGCCGTACAATCTCCGCTTGCTCAAAAGATTGCCTTCACCGACAATCCGGCCCATGTCAAACTCAACATCCAAGCCTAATTGTTCGGCATAAGTGCTCAAAGCGCGAACTCGTTTACCAGTCAGCGGGTGAGTCGAGTTCAACTCCATCCACCAACCCCACGGATTAAACATATCCCACAGAAACACTCGCCCAATTTTTTCTGGTTCCGAAGAAATCCTGTAAGCGGTACCGGTAGATGTGGCAGCTTTGGCATCGTAAATGCCTAAAGCGCGAGTTCCTTCTAACAAACTGCTGGGTTCTGTTGCTGTTTGTCCTTCTTCCAAAATACCGTAAGCAATTTTTACCAAAGCGCGAGATAAAGCGTTGGGGTTGCCAGTAGTTTCGGCTGCAAAATGGTCGGCAAAATATTCTCGCGTCCGCGACAAATACAGCAATAAATAAGTGCCGGCGATGTAAAACAAATAAGCAACAGCAGCTACAGTACCCGCCGCATCTTTAGCTTTGTTGCCACCACTTCGACCCATTCTTTGAGCTGTAGTGTAAATTAAATAAGTAATCTGCACCAAAGTCGAAGCTAAAGTCATTACTGCAAAGTCCCAGTGGACGATGTGACCGAGTTCGTGGGCGTAAACAGTGGCAATCTCTTCGTCGTCTAAATAGGTGAAAAGACCTTGACTGACGACTAAACGAGCGCTGTTTGGAAATGAACCGTAAGTAAAAGCAGTAGGGTTTTGGTCGTCGATAATTCCTAAACGCGGCTGAGTCAGTTTTTTCTGCTTGCAAACCTTCTGAATAACTTTCGCTGTTTCGGGACTCAGGCTTTCAATTTCTGCTAGGGAAACCCAGCGAGTATTGTAGAGCCAATTTTGAGTTAAGTCCATCAAGTAAGGCGATAGGAAAAAAGCAGCGATGTTAAAAATCAGAGTGATCGGAAGTGCGATCGCCAATCCGGCAACTGGATCGGGACTGTTGAGAATCAAAACTGAGGCTAAAGATAGCGCTAACACCATACCAAACAGCAAGCTGATGGTGACGCCGGAAGCTAAAACGAGATTTCCGCCTGTTTTCTGTATCAGTTTAACGCCGGCTTTGGCGGCTCGCCCTGCCTTGCGTAAAGGGGCGTGAGATGACATAATAATCTCCAAAGGTTATTGACAAATGGAAATGACCGTGAGATTTTATCTATACTTCACTGTTTTAACCTGTTAATGCGGATTGCTGTAAGGGGTCTCAACAAAAATATAGAATTTCTTCTAGAATTGTTAAGATTGAAAACCGCCCCTCAATTTATTTCTGGGGATTCAATTCAAAAATCAAAACCCAAAACCCAAAAATCAAAACTATTTAAAAGTTACTGCTATGTCGATCGCTGAAATTGCCCAAAAAACGCGCGTATCTGCTAGAAAATTGGCAGTTTTGTCCGCTGATGCCAAAAATCAAGCTATTGAGGCTATAGCTAAAGCTTTAGAAGCTGCTGCGCCGGATATTGTGGCGGCGAATGCTGCTGACTGCAAGGCGGCTGAGGCGGATGGAATTGCGAAACCGCTGTACGATCGCCTAAAGTTGGATGAGAGCAAGTTGAAAAGTGCGATCGCGGGCGTGCGAGATGTTGCGAAACTCCCAGATCCCGTAGGTTTCGTGCAAATCCACCGCGAATTGGATACAGGATTAATTCTGAAGCGCATTACCTGTCCTTTGGGCGTTTTAGGCATTATTTTTGAAGCGCGCCCAGAAGCTTTAATTCAGATAGTATCTTTGGCAATTAAATCAGGAAACGGCGTCATTCTCAAAGGCGGCAGAGAAGCCGTCCGTTCCTGCGAGATATTGACAAAAGTAATTCACCAAGCATTAGCAGAAACTCGTGTTAATCCAGAAGTCGTGCAGTTGCTGACCACGCGGGAAGAAACAATCGAACTGCTAAAAATGGATGAATATGTAGATTTGATTATTCCCAGAGGTTCTAATTCCTTCGTGCGGTTCGTGCAGGAAAATACCCGAATTCCAGTGTTGGGACACGCCGACGGAATTTGTCATTTGTACGCAGACAAAGCGGCGGATATTCAGAAAGCAGTAGAGATTTCTGTAGACGCAAAAACTCAGTATCCAGCCGCCTGCAATGCCATTGAAACTTTGTTAGTTCACAGTGCGATCGCCCCAAAATTCCTGCCCGCTGTTGCCGAAGCTTTGCAGCAGAAAAAAGTTGAATTGCGGGGAGACGAAAAAACTCGCACCATCTTGGATATTGCCGAAGCAAATGAATCGGATTGGTCTACAGAATACAGCGATTTAATTTTGTCAATCAAAATAGTAGATTCTGTGGAAGAAGCAGTTAATCATATCAATACTTACGGTTCTCGACACACAGATGTGATTGTTACCGAAGACAGCGAAGCCGCCGAAACATTTTTAAATCTAGTCGATGCGGCCGGAGTTTATCACAATTGTTCGACTCGATTTGCCGACGGTTTCCGCTACGGTTTCGGTGCAGAAGTGGGGATTAGCACGCAGCAAATGCCACCTCGCGGGCCTGTTGGTTTAGAGGGGTTGATTACCTATAAGTATCGAGTTGTTGGAGATGGTCATGTTGCGGCTAGTTATGTAGGAAAAGATGCTAAGGAATTTACTCATCGGGATCTGTAAAATAACGCAGCACTACGAGCGGGACGCTCGTGATGCTCGCTCGCGAGCTTCCCGCTGGCACTGCTATACTTAATCTATACCGTTCGCAATCGCGCCCGGAGGTGAAAAAATGTCCGCTGCAATTACCATTAACCCCTATGAAATTCGGCAAATATCCCAACCGCATACAGTAAGTCAGTCAAGGTTGCGATCGATCGCCCAAAAAGCTGAAGTTTTAGCAACAGCAGTAGAGAACAAGTGGGAAGACTTTTCCGATCGGGATCGCGAGTTGCTGAAAGCTCTGATTTACACCTCAATTATAAATCAAGACGGTAATCAGGGTTTTTGGGATTCTCTGCGAACAAGGCTGTCATTAGCTTGGATGCTAATCTGCGGTGAAACTGATGTTCTGGCTGACTACTTCAAGGCCTTAATCCGTCTAAAAAATGCTGTACTTGGAGCGATAGAAAAAGAACACCCAAACTACGAGCAAACAATGGCTGAAGTTGTGCAGGAAACTTTGGCTAAATCTGGCGATCGTCCTGCAATGACACCCGATGAGTTTTGTGAGTGGCTAAACAGTGTATCGGATTAATCCATCTGATAAATTTAAGCGTTCCTACAAAGAGCTTCTGAAGCGGTATTATAAAGGTGAGAAAGCTAAGAAACTTTTTCAGGACTATATTGCACAAATTATCAAAAATTTAAATAGCAATCCTTTTCTACCTAATTCTTTCGCTGAAGGATGGCCGGGAAGTTTGAGCAAACCGGAGGAATGGGAATTCCGAAAGTATTACTTTGATATGCCAAATTTACGGGGTGCGGCGGGCGAGGGAAGACTTATGTACTTAGTCGATCGTACTCAAAGTAATCGATCTTGCCTGGATATATACACACAGTGAGTTTCCCAAGCGTCCTCCTGACAAGAATTTAAAGCAATTGCTTGTAGAGTTGATGGAGTCACAGCAAGAGGAGGAAAACTTGTCAGAGTCAAATGATGATGAGGGAGAGTCTACATCATCAAACGATCGGTAAAGCTATTGAGTCGAACATTAATAATGCTGGGGCGATCGCCCTTCCTTCCCTCGCATTCAAACAAATTTAGGTACAATAAGCTATACTGTGCTCGGCGACTCCCCAACTCGAACAATTTGCCGTGGTTTATGTCTAACTCCTCCCTCCTCACCCCAGGCTCAACTCTCGAAAAACGCTACCGCATCCTCCGCGAATTAGGCCGGGGCGGCTTCGGGCGTACTTACCTCGCAGAGGATATCAACCGCTACAACGAACAATGCGTGCTCAAAGAGTTTTCTCCGGTGGTTCACAGCCCGAAAGCTGCCGAATTGTTCGATCGCGAAGCGAGTATGCTTTACAACCTCCAACACCCGCAAATCCCGCGCTTTCGAGAACTCCTGCGAACCGATATCGGCGGTAATCAATCTTTATTTTTAGTACAAGATTATATCAAAGGTCAAACCTACGAAGAAATACTGATATCGCGCCAGCAACAAGGTAAAAATTTTAGCGAAGCTGAAGTTACTCAACTGCTATTTCAGCTTTTACCAGTTTTAGAATACATCCACTCAAAAAATTTAATTCACCGCGATATTTCACCGGATAATATTATTCAGCATGATGCTGACAAACTGCCATTTTTAATTGATTTCGGTTCTGTCAAACAAATCGCAGCCAATGCGGTACTTCAGTTTAACGGACAATCGGATACGGCGATCGGCAAACAGGGTTATTCGCCAACGGAACAAATGCGGCAGGGTAAAGTGTCTCCCGCTAGCGATTTGTATGCTTTAGCAGTCACGGCTTTAGTCTTGCTGACAGGGAAAAAGCCTCAGAAATTGTATGATGTTAATCAAAAAAGTTGGGATTGGCGATCGCACGTCAGTGTCAGCCCAAATTTAGCCGCAGTATTGGATCGGATGTTAGCAGACCAAGCGGGCGATCGCTACCAATCTGCAAAAGAAGTCCGCGAAGCACTCAAAGACCCAAAATTATCCCAAATTGGCAATATCATCTCCCAAATGGTGACAATGAACTTTGTCGGCCGCCCTTTCAAAAACATCACTCAAACTGCTACAAACAATCATAGTCCTGTCAACCAAAACCCTCAAATTGTTAAAAATCTCAACATTTTTAAGTTAATACCTTGGAAAGCAGTCGCGAGTTTAAGCGTGGTTTTATTGCCCGGAATGCTAGCTTTTAGCATAGTCAAATCTGGTTTTACGCTACCAAAACTACCTGATTTGCCCAAAATCCCAGAACTTCCGCATTCTCCAAATACATCTTTAGATGCCGAAATCGCTCGTCAAGAAAAGATTGGCAAGCGCCGCAAAAATCTTAATCTTGATAAGGATATATTTTATCAGAAAGTGGATGAATTGTTTTACAATAAATATCCAGAACTACAAGGTCGTAGCTTGACAGAAAAGCCAGAAGATGCAGAAATTAGACAGAAATGGTATGAAGTTGCTGAGGATTTGCTGGACAAGTTGGAGAAAGGAGGACGGTTGTGAAATTCAATCATCCTGGACGCATAAACTCTATTTGTAGGGTGCGCATTGCGCACCTTACCTGGTTTAATACAAATTGGTACAGGCAACGCACTTTTAGTTTATTTCACAATGGATTCAATTCAACTTACAGGAATTCGCTGCTACGGATACACTGGCTATCTACCGGAAGAACAGGTTTTGGGGCAGTGGTTTGAAGTGGATGTCACACTCGGGCTGGACTTATCGCAAGCTGGAAAAAGCGATGATATTGAACATACTCTCGATTACCGGAGTGCCATTACTCTAATTCAACAGCTAGTCAAAGACTCGAAATTTTTATTAATCGAACGCCTAGCAGATGCGATTGCTCAAGCGCTTTTACAACTACCTTTAGTCGAGAAAGTCAAACTACAACTCTCAAAACCTGCCGCCCCTATCCCTGACTTCGGCGGCAGAATTACTCTAGAAATTACTAGAACCAAAGACAGTAATTAACTGGTTGCGAGTAAGGACACGCCACCACCGTTTCCCTACAAATATAATTTGAGTTCGCTTACGCACGCAGACCTCAGAAACCCGGTTTCTTCATAAATTTGTCGTTACTAAACGCAAAACTCGTAGAAACCGGGTTTCTAGTCCGATGCGTCATCCTTAAAACTGTCAGAAGTTTTGACTAATGACTGATGACTGATGACTAATGACTAATGACTGATGACTGATGACTGATGACTGATGACTATTGACTAATTACCACTTCAGCAAATTAAATTCTTCCATATCTACTGTATTGCGGTTGCGGTAAATCGCCAAAACAATCGCCAAACCCACCGCTGCCTCAGCAGCCGCTACCGTAACTACAAACACGGTAAATACTTGACCTTTAATTTGTACGGGGTCAAGATAGTTAGAAAAACCCATCAAATTGAGATTGACTGCATTTAGCATCAACTCGATCGACATTAACACCCGCACTGCATTTCGGCTGGTAATCAAACCGTAAATGCCAATGCAGAAAAGTGCAGCAGCTAATAACAGGAAATACTGGAGTTGCAGTTGCATAAATTTTTAGAGTTTCTCTCAGTCAAAATTACTACAAAATAGGCAGATAGAGGACTTGCGAACAGAAACCGGGTTTCTCGCCTGATGGTGCGCAGTGCACACCCTACTAAAAAATAGGTGCGCAGTGCGCACCCCGCACCCTACTATTACTTTGTTTCGGGCGAAGAAACATCTCCGGCCGAAACTAATTCGCGAGGTCTTTCTTGCAAACTAAAAGCTGGTGTTTCCGATAGCCTGTTCGACAATTCATCTGGCAAGAAATCGCGGCGTGCTAGCACAATTGCTCCCACCATTGCCATCAACAAGAACACTGATGCTAACTCGAAAGGCAGCAAAAAGTCGGTGAAGAAATGTTTGGCGATAGTCACAATCGAACTTTCTGCCGGTGCTCCAGTCGTCGCCACAATAGCCCAAGGAGTAGACACCACCATCGTACCCAAAAGCGCAAATAAACCACCGCAAACCAGTGCTGTTGCTACTTGACGCACCCAAGCTTTGGGAATTGTGCGGAAGTCTTCTCGCTTGTTTACCAACATGATGGCAAACAAAATCAAGACGTTAACAGCACCAACATAAATCAACACTTGCGCTGCTGCGACAAAATCAGCATTCAACAACAGGTACAAACCGGCAATGCTGGTAAATACTCCGCACAGCAAAAATGCTGAGTAAACGATATTGGAGAACAGCACTACTCCTAATGCTCCTCCAATCATCATTAGTGACAGTATGCCAAATGAAACAATTTGAACCCCTTCGGCTAGATTCACAATTTTTAATCCTCAATCATTAGTTTTCTATTGTTCGTTTTTACTCATTAGTCGTGGAGAGGGCGGGTTTATATATATCTAGGCTGGGTGCCTTTATCTGTTGGCGAACCCGCCCCTACAATTTGTCCTAATCTACGAAAGCTGTTGCTATACCAGTCATTAATAATTAGTTATTTCACTAATGACTGATGACTGCTGACTGCTGACTGCTGACTAATGACTGATGACTGCTGACTAATGACTAATTACCTACTTTTCGATAATTTCCTCTGGACGGAGACCGGCGCGGCGATCGGTGTAGGAAACTTCATGGGGGTCGATCGCACCTTTCGGCAAATAAGCGAATTCGCGCAGCGGTGTCACCATCGGGTCATCTGTAACCTTGTAGGGCAAACGTCCGAGGGCCACATTGTCATAATTCAATTCGTGGCGCTCGTAAACGGCTAACTCGTATTCTTCTGTCATGGACAAACAATTAGTCGGACAATATTCTACGCAGTTTCCGCAGAAGATACACACTCCAAAATCGATACTGTAGTGCTTGAGTTGTTTCTTCTTAGTTTCTTTGTTAAATTCCCAATCCACTACAGGTAAGTTGATCGGACATACCCGAACGCAAACTTCGCAGGAGATGCACTTGTCAAATTCAAAGTGAATTCTGCCCCGAAAACGTTCGGAAGGAATTAATTTTTCGTAAGGATACTGCACCGTAATCGGTCGGCGTCTCATGTGATCGAAGGTCACGGCTAGCCCTTGGCCGATATACTTAGCAGCTTGAAGAGTCTCTTTGGCGTAGTCGCCTACTTGATTGAGGAATTTTAGCATCGTGTTCTCTCTCTGTACTTGAGTTTTTGGTAATTGCTAACTGATAATAGGTAATTGGTTAACAGCTAATTTTTATGAGCTGTTGCCCTTTACCTATTATCAATTAACCGCCAAAAGCAAAGGGAAAGGCAAGCTTCAAAGCTGCGGTCAATAGCAAATTAACTAAAGCAACGGGCAGCAAAAACTTCCATCCCAAATTTAGCAATTGGTCGATCCGAACTCGCGGCAGAGTCCAGCGCAGCAGAATTGCCAGAAACAGGAAAAAGTAGGCTTTCAGCATGGTCATCGTAATGCCCAGCGTGCCGGTAATTACCTGCAACCAAGGAGTCGTCTCGCTCAATCCCAGGGCATTTGTGATGGCTCCGACCGGAATCGGGCACTCCCAGCCCCCGAGGTACAAAACTGCTACTAGCAGGCAAGAAAGGACGAGGTTAACGTAGGAAGCGATGTAGTACAAAGCAAATTTCATGCCTGTGTACTCAGTCTGATATCCTGCTACCAATTCTTCTTCTGCTTCTGGGAGGTCAAAGGGCAACCGTTCGCATTCTGCCAGTGCACTGATCCAGAAAATCAGGAAACCTGCGGGTTGGCGCCAGACGTTCCAGCCGACAATGCCGTAGCCGGCTTGTTGGTGTACGATGTCGATCGTACTGAGGCTGTTGGACATCATCACAACTGCCAATACTGCCAAAGCTAGAGGAATTTCGTAGCTGAGGGATTGAGCGGCGGCTCTGAGTCCGCCGAGGAGGGCGTATTTGTTGTTAGAAGCATAGCCGGACATCAGCAAGCCGATCGGCTGAATGCTAGAAAGAGCAATCCACAGAAATATCGCTGTCCCCATATCGGCGATCAGCATATGCTCTCCGAAGGGCACGATTAAGTAGGAGAGAAAAACTGGAATCACGACAATGACCGGCCCTAGCGTGAACAGCAGCGCGTCAGCTTTTGCCGGTACGATGTCTTCTTTGAATACCAACTTCAAACCGTCGGCAACGGGTGCTAGAACTCCCAGAGGGCCGATGAATTCCGGGCCAATCCGCTGTTGAGCGGCGGCGGAAATTTTCCGCTCTAGCCAGACGCTAGTGAGTACCCCGAATACGGCACCGACAATCATCAGCACCATTGGCAGCGGTAGCCAAAGCAGATGGGCGATGTCCGCCGGTAAGCCCAAATTCATCAGGGCTTCTACAAAACTTCCTTGTAAGTCAATTCCTGGGTTCATGTTTCCAGATGAATCAGCGATCGCATATATTTTTGCACCCATCCTTCGTAGGAGTAGGCTTAGAAATCGGGGTCTTTGTAAAGATTTTTAATGCTTTACCGCCTAATAGTATATCGCCCGACTGGCTCGAAGAACGCACAGACAGGGTGAAGTTCTAATTATATGAGCCCGCAGCGTAGCTAATGGGTCGGTAATTTATGTATTTTTAGAAGACCGAGCGGTTGAAACCGCGTCTATACAGACAAAACCCGCCTCCGCGGGTTGAAGACTGATTGGTTAAAATTACCTTTTTTTCTTCAGTCCGCGGAGGCGGACTTCGTTTGTGTAGATGCGGTTTCAACCGCCGTCTTATCTGAATAAAGATTAAATGCCAAACAAAAGGGCAGAGAATTAATTCTCTGCCCTTTTTATGCTTTAAAGTAACTTTCAAATGGTTTAAACCATAGATTTTACGTCACTTTTTTTATGGAACTGGGCAGAATCGAACTGCCGTCCAAAATGGGTATTTACCTTCCGATCGTTCACAGGTTTATCCCCTCTAATCCTCGGGGCGGGAACCATCTTTATCCCAAATGGGGGGATTTTCTAGTGATTGCTTTCCTAGCTAGCCGACTAGAAACGTTTAGCTAGGGCATCCGTTGGGGGTTGTTATGCTACCGTTAACGGAGTAAGGTGGCATACACTCTGAACCAAGCTAGAGAAGTTTTTAGGCTACAGCTACGGCTTTGCGAGCGAAAGGAACGATGTTGTTCGCATTTACTATTTTTTTTGAGCCGATATTAACGAGAGTAGACTCCCTCTCGACCTGCATCACGGAGCAGCTTTCGCCACCCTGTCGAAACCATTACAGCCCCTCGTGTGTTCTCTGATTGTAGACCATATTTTGTGTAACGTCAATTGATTTTAGATTTTGGATTTTAGATTTTCGATTTTGGCACAAAGCTGAGTCAAGAATATTTACATCTTTCACCATTTTCTTGAACAGGCTTTCCGGCCTGTTCCACAAGAGTTGAGTTTTCCTGTGGCGTGGGCCGAAGAGCCCGCCCAGGTTTATTGACAGTGGTCAAAAATGTCAGCCATGCCAAATTTAATGCAAATTTTCGTCCCAGACGCCGATGTAAATCCGATCGCGCTCGTTGCGTTCGATCGTCCCTTCAAGCGAACCCTTCCTAAATGTAAACTGATTAGTCCGTCGCTGCTGCACGTTGCGCAAGCCCTGCAAAATCTCCCGGTTGGCGCCGCCCACCATCCCGTTTAACGCGGTTCGCACGACCAAATCGTCCACAGACTGGGCAAAAGAACCCTCTGTTTGCACAAGCTGGCCGGAATCGCGATCGTAAATGTAGCCGAGAGTAATTCGGTTCGGCAATATTTCATAAAGTGCGGTGCGAGTATTCGGCCAATAACCCCGGGCTTGAGAGTCAGTCGGTTCTCCCAATTCAGCTACTATCTGACTTTCCGGCGTACCAACCGCAAACCCACGGATTGTGGGAGTCTTCTGATAATTGGTTCCCGGTTGTTCGGGGCTGGGTGCGGGCGATCGATCTGGCGGCAACTCTTTGTCAACAAGTTTTTCCGTTGGTGTGGGTTCGGCAGCCTCGGGAGTTGGCGCTGGTGTTGGAGTTGGCGCTGGTGTTGGAGTTTCAGCAGTCGGCGCTGGAGTTTCAGCAGTCGGCGCTGGAGTTTCAGCAGCAGGCGCTGGAGTTTCAGCAGCAGGCGGCGGAGTTTCTCTGGGAGTCGGCGCTGGGGTTGGTGTCGGCGCGGGAATTGGTGCGGAGCTCGATCGCGCGTCTGGATCTGGGGGGGTCGAAGTGCGATCGTCCTGGGCCACCGGTGCGGGTTCCGAAGACTGCCGGTTGAGGAAAACCCTAGTAATACCGAAAAAACCTGCAAAAATAAGTGCGATCGCCACCAACCCCAAAATCCACCAAATCTTGCCGTTTCCTCCCCCAGAAGACACCACAGCAGGCGCAGTTCTCGAAACAGCCGGCGACTGAGGCCCGTGTCCCGGAATCACCGCCACCGTCGGCCCGGTGTCCGGCGACGCAGCACCGCCCTGTTGATGCAGCAGGGACAGCCACTCATCCACGCTAGCAGGGCGATTTTGAGCTTCTACCGTCATCCCTCGCATCACCGCAGAACTGACAGCCGCACTTAGCTGAGGCTGCAAGTCGCGGGGTGAAGGCATCGGCTGGCTGGTGCGTAAAATTGCAGCTACCGGCACCTGTGCTGTCAGTAAAGTGTAAAGCGTCGCCGCCAGACCGTAAACATCTGTTGCGGGCGTATATTTTCCTTGGGCAAAATACTGTTCTGGCGGTGCATAGCCGTCGGACACCATATTAGTGTGACTTTGGGTTGCACCTGGAGTAAACTCGCGGGCAATGCCAAAATCAATCAGCACGACTTCCTGAGTACCTTGGCGCAAAATAATGTTTTGCGGCTTGATATCTCGGTGCAGCAAACCCTTTTGATGAACCGCCTTTAAAGCAGCGCCAATTTGAGTGATGTAGAGAATTGCGAGATTTTCTGGGAGGGGATTGTTTCCACCGACTACCTCTGCCAAATTCTGACCGGCAATGTAGTCCATTACCATGTATGGCTGTCCGTCTTCGACAAAGAAGTCGCTGACACGCACTATATTCGGATGAACGCAGGATGCCAATCGCCTCGCTTCGTCTTGGAATTTGCGATCGAACTCGGCAAAATTGGGCTGACTGCGCAGAGATTCGTTGAGGGTTTTAATCACTACGGGCTGTCCTAAGTAGCGGTGATTTGCCCGGAAGGTAATCCCAAAGCCTCCCCGCCCCAGTTCTTGTTCGATGGTATATTTTCCACCCTGTAAAGTTTTGCCGATTAGCGCATCCATAGGTTCAGGCGATCGCGTACCAGATAATATGGCTGATTATGGCACGTATGGTGGGCGAACTTACCACTCTAAAGGGCGATCGCCCGGATTGCATCATTGTATTGATCGGTATTGCTCGCACCTCCGTAGTGTTAGGTTGCATTCTAAGCCCCTAGATGTAGGTCATAGTTTTCCTCCAGGTTTGTCAAAAATGTGCTTATTAACGAAAAGAAGTGTGTTTTGATAATATAGAATTGAAGAGTATTCAGTATTAACGGAACCGATAACAATGGTCATTGGGACTAGAGCAGGTCAATATGTGGAACAGATTGCAGGCTACAAAGCCTTTATACCTAATCCGCTGCCACCCATACCTGAAATTATTATGGATCAGGAAATGTGGAATCTGCTCTCTCAGGCAGATCGTGCGCTGGGGCGGCTAGACGGAGCAACGGATGCTCTACCAAATCCCGATCTATTTGTGTTTATGTATGTTCGGAAAGAAGCAGTTCTTTCGAGCCAAATTGAAGGCACACAAGCATCTTTGATAGATGTCCTAAAATTTGAATCTCAGGCTTTAGAACCGAACAATCCTCAAGAGGTAGCTGAGGTTGTAAACTATATCGCTGCTATTAATTATGGTCTTGAGCGGCTCAAGAGTTTTCCTGTATCTTTGCGATTAATTCGAGAAATTCACAAAGAGTTGTTAATGCAAGGCGTAAGAGGTGCTGAGCGCGATCCAGGAGAGTTTCGCCGCACTCAGAATTGGATTGGTGCAGGAGGATGTGGGTTAAAGGATGCCACTTATGTCCCTCCTCCACCCCATGAAATGCTCCAATCACTAGATAATTTGGAGAAATTTTTGCATAGTCCACAACCTATACCTACCTTGATCAAAGTTGGATTAGCTCATGCTCAGTTTGAAACAATTCACCCTTTTCTAGACGGTAATGGAAGAACAGGGCGATTATTAATCACGTTTCTGTTGTGCGAACAAAATATACTGCAACGCCCACTACTTTATATCTCTCACTATTTCATGAAATATCGCTCTGAATACTACGATCGTCTTCAGGCTATCAGAGAAAGTGGTAACTGGGAAGGGTGGCTGAAATTTTTTCTGCGTGGGGTTTACGAAGTGGCTCAGGAAGCTGCGGCTACTGCCCGTAAAATAGTCAACTTAAAAGAAGAACATCGCCAATTAGTCCTCAAGAAAATGCCGCGTAAATCAGGGAATGCAATCACATTGCTTGAGAGCCTTTATTTTAGACCAATTTTTAATGTAGAACACGCTGAAAAAATTACGAATTTGTCATATCCCAATGCCAACGCCTTAATTAAGGCTCTTAGTGATATAGGTCTTGTGGAAGAAACTACTGGACAAAAACGTAATCGAGCATTTTCTTATGCTCCATATCTAGCTGTTTTCCGCGATTCTTAGCAACAAATCTAGGCCAACTCTATGACAATATTTACATAAATACCTCGCTCTTTCTCGAACCGCCTGTCTCGTTGAATCAATGATTGACATCTGAGCCACCCACCATCATTGCGTTGATGTGGGTAAAGATGCGATCTAATTCCCCAATGGCGTCGAGTTCCGCTGCCTCTTCTGCCATTAGTCGATCTGCCTTCTTCTTCTCTAACAAGAGTTCCATGCGGTGTTGGAGCGATTCACTAAATTTGAACAACTTCCACCGATCGACTTTTTCAATGCAAATCTCATGGATTAACGAGGATGGCTTTTTAAGGATTGAAACCATTGTTGGCTCCTAGCTTCTAGTTTTAGGTAGTAAGTAGATTATACCTAAGCTCCAACATCATACCTGGTCTGACGCTCGATCGCCCAAACCGCAGCACCCTACACTACTTCAAAAACGCCTTTCTCGGAACCCTAGCGAGTTGGTAAGCGCCGCGACTGTCCAACAATTGATATTGATTTGGCTGCAATCCTAATTGCACAAACTTTTCTGGATATCCCAGCACCAAAATAGAGGGAAGAATTGGGCTTTTCGATTCCTGAATGTAGTCTAGAGCCTTATTGACAGCTCGGTAGTAAGTCACCGGCTCTTCGGTATAAAAAACCAGACTTGGTTTCCAGAAACCAACCATAATAAACTCTTCCCCCGGCAGTTTTTGTTGAACCGCAACCTGCGCTAACTGTCTCAGAGGTAACTGGCGGTTGATATCGACCACTTTGTAGGCGGGAGTAAGACCAAAAATGATAAATGCTACTAAGCCGATGAAGTTAGCAACCAAAATCCAGCGCTGTTGCCGCTTCCAAAGTAAAAGTCCGATCGCCACCGCTGTAATTATCCAAATTGTACCGCCGACTATCAGCAATCCCGACTGCTGAATTGCTTGGGGAAAATTGGGCATAGCCGGGTCATCTCCCAGCCAGTTGTAGCAGTAGAAAGTTGCTCCGGCTACAATTAATAAAAATATCACATTGAAAATGTATGTAACTAACAGCCCTCGCGGTAAAGAATTAGGTTTTTTTTCTAACTTTGCCCGCCTGTTTTCTGGTTCGTTGCCTGCAATAATATCGCTCCACAGCAGCGTTACCAAAATCGCAGCGGCGGGGATTAAAGGCAATACATAACTGGGCAATTTGGTCACGGCGATCGTGAAAAAGCCAAAGATGCAGCCGAACCAAAATAGGGCAAATAAACTCAACTGAGCCGATCGCGGTTGACGGCGCCAGTAACTGCGCTGCCAAAAACGGGTGCGGGCGATCGCCACCGGCAAATAAATCGACCAAGGTGCAAAACCAACTAGCACTACAAAAAAGTAAAAATACCAAGGTGCCGAGTGCTTGTTGACTACTCCAGTAAAACGCTGGAAATTGTGATAGCCGAAAAAACTGTCAATATAAGTTTCACCGTTGGCTAAAATAACCAGAATAAACCAAGGCAGGGCGATCGCCAGAATAATCGAGATTCCCGACACCGGACGCATTTCGCACCAAAGTTGCCGAAAATTTCCCAAATAAAGCCCGAAGCTGCCAACAATCAGCGCTGGGATGACAATTCCCACAGGCCCCTTAGCCAGAATTGCTAAGGCAATTAGTACGTAAAAAGTCAGATACCACTTATTAGGAAATCGGGCAGCGGAAACGGTAGAAAATGCTGTTTTTTCTCTCTGTTCTTCGAGGGTGTAACCGAGGAAAAATGCCAGCAGTGCCGAACACATACAGCCGACTAATAGCATATCTGAAACGCCAGTCCGTCCCCAGGCAATAGTTTGGGGATTTAAAGCTATTAGGGCCGCACCAATCCAAGGAGTAGAAAGAAAAATAGGAATACTAGAAGAGGGGGAGAGTGGGGGAGTGGGAGTCTGGGAGAGCGAGGGAGGAAAGACAGTTACATTCATCCGTGTATCCGTGTCCGAATCCGTGTCGTGCCCTTCTTCCTTCTTCCTTCTTCCTTCTTCCTTCGATTTCGATAGAGTATAGAATCCGAGGCAAGTTAGACCGATCGCGCACAAAGCCGAGGGAAGACGCACGGCCCATTCGTTAACGCCCAGAGTGCGGTAAGCCACCGCCATCAGCCAGTAAATCAACGGCGGCTTGTCAAACCTGGTTTCGCCGTTGAAATAAGGAGTGATCCAATCCCCTGTCACCGTCATTTGACGGGCGGCTTCGGCAAACAGCGGTTCGGTTTCGTCAACTAAACCGATGTTGCCCAGATTCCACAAAAAAGCCACCGAGGCGATCGCGCACAGCCACAACAGCGACAGCAGCTTTGGTGCGATCGTCTTCGTTGGCGTAGCCCCCGTAGGGGCGGGCTTTCCTTCGGATCGCTTCGCTAACGCTAACGGGCGATTCCTAAACTCTGACAAACGTTTAATAACTTCCTTCACCCAAACTTCCTGCGATTTTAGATTTTAAATTTTAGCTCGCTTAGAGAGTCTACCGAAAGATTTGCATTCTCGAAACTCCCAATTCGATCGAATGCGGTTAAACAGAGATGTTGCACCATTCTCAACAAGGCTTTCATGGGCGGGCAGGAAGCCCACCCCACAAGAAAATTCACTCTTTGTGGAACAGGCATCTTGCCTGTTCTTTATAATGATGCGGCTATGTGAGTTTAAGCTCACATAGGCGTATCGTTCTCAATAAAACCGTATCAACCGGGTTTATCGACCAAAATCTCGGCACCTGCTGCTAAGCGTTCAAGGCTGCAAAATTAATTGCCATTCTCCGGCTGTGCCTTTCCAAGCGGGCGAGGGTGTCTCCCCAGCGACGTAAGGCCCCCAGTAGCGGCGAGAACCATCCTGAGCAAAAACCACCAGAATGTCTCCCCGTTTGACTTGTAACTTGCCCTCCGGCAGCGATAGCATCAGTCCCTTGTCGCCTCCTTCCCCGGGCGCAAAATCCCAGTGCGCCGGTTTGCTGTAGGATTTCTCGGCTTGCCGTTTCGACAGCAGGGCCACCCGCACTGGGTGTTCGCTGCGGTTGCTGACGCGCAGACTGCCGGTGGCTTTAGTATTTACAGAGATTGAGGAAAGCAATTCCTCCTCTGACTTTGGGGGGGTTGGTATTGAGTCGGGTTTGGGATCGCTGGCGGCGTCTGCGGAAGCTGGGGCGACTGGGGAAAGGGGGGGTGTGGGGGGGAGTGCGGTGGCTTGTGAGGGCCAATCGCTCGACCGATTTGAACCGTTGGAGATAGTGATTTCAAAACGTCCTAGAAACATTCCTGTAATTAGGACGATCGCCACTCCAATTACCATCTGGTAAATTTTAAGTTTCATAAGTTTTATGCTTAAAGAATACACTGCACACCCGTAATTAGTCATAACTATCTTTAATGTAGAACCGGGGTTGCTGTGCCACAAGATACAGCTACACTTAATTACTTGACCGTTCAGGACTCTAACCCAATACGGTTGAGTTAAGGAAAATTGTAGCGACAAGGTTAGGTTGAGGAACGAAACCCAACCTACGCACGATCGGTTTTTTTAGCACTAACTGAACCGTATTGGACTATAACCCGGCGATCGCTCAATACCATCTTAGATGTTAAATTTTAGATTTTAGATGGTGGCATAAGCTGTTGTGCATTTAAATTGTATATTTCGAGTCCCGATCGAACAATCGTCAAATCCTCTCCCCCTCTCCCCTTCTCCCCCTCTCCCTCTCTAATACCATAGGCAATCTAGATGCAACACAGCTTACTAACCCCGGCAAAGATTAGGAGTTTATCTGAAGCGGCATTTTTTGACTCATCAGTATAACTTTTAATACCAGTTTAAAAAAAGAATGCCACTCTAGGCAAGATCCAAACCCCGATCGCCATCAGTCATTTCCAATTCTTTCATCTAAAATCTAAAATCGTATAACTTCTATGCAGAATACCCGAATTAACAGATTGATTGATGTTCTCGGCGAGCAATTCGCACGCTGGCTGAGCAATCCTTGGCGGCGGATTTCGATCCTGGTAATTAGCCTGCTGTTCGGCACTTTTTTGGGAACAGCTATTTCGACGATCGCCGGACAATCCGCTGATTGGGATATTATCGCGGCCGGGCTGTTGGTGTTGTTGACGGAGTTGGTGAATCGGCTGGTTTACGGTGGGAGGAAGCCTGCGGCACGTTATTTTTGGGTGGAGGTGCTCAATGCTCTGAAAATTGGCCTGACTTACAATTTATTTGTGGAAGCTTTCAAACTGGGATCTTAAAAACTTTTTGAATCTGCGCGGCTTTAGGATGAAATACCGCGTCTTCCAGGTTTATAAAGTGTGTAGTAGGGACAAAGGCTTTCGCCGTGTCCCTACTGGGATCGATCGGTATACTTCATAAACGTGGAATCTGCTGTATTTGTCAGTTGCAGATACTATTTATACAAAACCAGCCCCCGCCTAGAGAGTTTTGAGCTGATGGATCGATCGACTGTAAACCCTGTTGAAATTTTACACCGGTGGCAAGCTGGCGTTAGCGAAGCCCTCGAAGAGGATCGCCCGTTAGCGAAGCCCTCGAAGAGGATCGCTCCCGACTTCGATCGCTTGGCTGTTTGGGAACTTGCGGATGACGTGCGATCCCGCGCTTTTAACATTACTCCTGACAGTGTAGCCGAGGTTGTCCGCTGCAAAACCGATTTATTCTTTTCTCTGCTTGACGAACTGCATACTTTCCCGCTAAAGTCAACTGTTTTTCTCGAAACATTGTGGAAGCTTTGGCTGCCGCTGGCAATGCAATTATCGGCGGAAAAACAAAGTTTAAACCGTCCTTTAATTCAAGGAATTTTAGGAGGGCAAGGAACGGGAAAAACTACTTTATGCCAAGTTTTGAGGCTGATTCTCTTAAAATTGGGATATTCTACTGTCAGCCTTTCTTTAGACGATCTTTACAAGACTTATGCCGATCGCCAACAACTCCAAAAAGCCGACCCGCGTTTAATTTGGCGCGGCCCCCCCGGCACTCACGATATTGACTTGGGAATCTCCGTTTTAGACAATTTGCGCCGTTCTAAAACTCGCGAATTAGCAGCATTTGACAATCCCAAATCTGATGCCCTAAAACCGGATATAATTAAAAATATAGAAATTCCCAGGTTTGACAAATCTGCCTGCGGAGGTGCAGGAGATAGAAGCCAACCCGAAATTATTTCCGGTGCGGATATTGTACTTTTTGAAGGTTGGTTCGTCGGCGTGAATCCGGTGGTTGATACCAAATTGAACGACTTTTTGGCGGGTGCACCCTTTCCGATTTCCACAGAGGGCGACTGTCAGTTTGCGCGCGATATGAATGCGAAGCTGCGCGACTATCTGCCGCTGTGGAACCGATTAGATCGGTTGATGGTTTTGTATCCCCAAGATTATCGCATTTCTCAAGTGTGGCGCAATCAGGCGGAACGGGAAATGATGGCGGCGGGGAAGTCGGGAATGTCAGAGGCCGAAATTAATCGGTTTGTCGAATATTTCTGGAAAGCGCTGCATCCCGAGTTATTTATTAAGTCTACGATCGAGGGCGATCGGGTGGATTTAGTAATTGAAATTTTGGGCGATCGCGCGATCGGCAAAATTTGTCGGGCGATCGACTTAAAATTAAACGATTAGGGAAAGTTAAAATTAACGCTTTAAGGACACAACATTGTTGTGTCCCTACCGTATTGCAGCTTATCGTGCACTCATATCATGTCCGGTCGATTACCCTTCATCAGGTAGGGGCGGGTTCACCAACAATCTCTGCCAATAATTGACAATCTCAAAAACCCGCCCGGCCGGGATATTATGGTCAATCGATCGGACATGATATCAATTGAGAAATCAGGACTTCTGCAAAAAGTGGTTTGACGCGCGAATTATTGGGGTAAGGCGCGCCATCAGCACCCTACAATACAGAGGTTTTGCATTGAGGATGGAGAATTTATCAATTAACTGCCGGGAGTACCAAGATCGATCGCTTTCTGGATCAAATCGTCGGTAACATCGCCCGGTGTACCTGCGGGCTTAATTTCCTGAGCCATCGAACGAAAATCATTGGGATTGCTGCTTGAATCTGCCGGCATTGGGATCTCTTTAGGAGCGGGAATAGCAAATTTAGGTGCAGTTGCAGCGGCGGCAGCTTCGGCGCCGGCACCCGTGCGATCGATTTCACTAACGCTGAATTCTTTTGAAGCTTCGTAGTCTGCTGATACATCAACGGTCGGCAACTTTTGTTCTCCAGCTTCCGCGCTTTCAGTTATCTGCTGAGCGTCAAAGCTTTCAATGTTATTTGATTCTGTATTTATTTCAGACATAGCCGACTCCTTGCAAGTTTTATTTAACAATTCACTGTATCGATCTTTACTTAAATCCCGGGCTTTTTCATCTACCCGCAGATGTATCGATCGCTTCTATCTTAAGGATGATTTATTCTCGGGTGGCGGCTCAACACTGCATGAGTTTCAGAAAATAATGCAATTTTAGGCTAGATCCAAACCCATACATATTCAGCCATTCCCATTGTTTAATCTAAAATCTAAAATCTAAAATCGTATTACCTCTGGGGGATGGTGACTTGCACTTACAAATGTTGATATTTATATATTCGGGAAACATTTTTAAGGAATTTTATGAACTCACCCGCCGCGACCAATCCTCACTCTCTCTCCAACGACACTCAAAACATCCTTCAGACCATCAACGGGTTGGGTACAGATGAAAAACTGGCACTGCTCTACTTTGTTTATGAGAAAATGGGAGACTCAATTACACCAGCCGCTCCCGCCGCCGCCGAACCAGAATTAGCTCCCGTGCTGCTCGATGATTTTTACAACCTTTCCGATGACGAACAACTGAATATAATGCGAGGTATTGTCAATCGCGACGACACGCCGTATTCTCACGCTTACGGAGCTTTAACTGCTAACAATCAGTTGCTGGTTTGGTATGCTTGGGCTATTGGTATGGGGGAAAAAATTGTCGATATCCCCGAAGGATATAAAACAACTGAGGCTGTCAATGGCGTGTTGGGCCAAATTGAAGGTCTTGATTTTGAACAGCAAATTTCGGTGCTGCGCGACGTAGCTAATAATATGGGCTACACCGATGTTAAACCAATTGCTACTCAGGCCGAAGTAGGGAAAACTTCTAGTCTTTAGATCGGACGTGGTGGTTGAAACTGCTACTAGACTAACTGAAGTTAGGACTTACGCAAAAAGTGGTTTGATATCAAATCCGGTAGCAGGGGAATTAATATTACCAGAAATTAGGACGCGGCAGTGCCGTTTCCCTACGGCGATTCATTAGACCTCTTGCAAAAATCCTTTTCATCTATTGATGGGACGGGCAAGATGCCCATCCCACAAGAGTTATTTTTTCTT
>NZ_JAUBWA010000082.1:0-14181 GCF_036702825.1 Microcoleus sp. A003_D6
TTTTGTTGGACGCTGTTCCCGTTGAACCAGGAAGCCAGCGCTGTACCACTTAAGTGGTCAGCGTCTGGTAGTTCACTCAAGCAACTAAAGCCGGAGTTTCACGGGAGATAATTTGGTCAAAATTGTCGAAAATTTCAAAGAGTTGGTCGAGTTGAGTAATTTCAAAAATTAACTTGACTGTGGCTGATAGGTTGCAGATGACGAGGCGGCATCCCCGGTGGCGGGCGGCGTTGAGTCCGCCGACTAAGGCGCAGATCCCGGAACTGTCGATGAAATCTACGGCGGCCATGTCTATTACCCAGAGTTTGTGGCGATCGGGCAAAATCTCGGCTAGCTGTTGCTGGAGGAGGCTGCCGGCTTGGGAGTCGAGGCAGTTGTGAGGTTGAAGGACGATGGGTTGGTTGAAGTTGGGAAATTCCATAGCAGTTATCCTACGATCGTAAAGTATGAATAAGTGAGTTGGGTTGCTGACTCGGTTGAGAGACTCAGGGGATTTTAAGGTATGTTTGAGGATGCACGATCGGGCGAGGGAATAGGTGGCGATCGCCGTTGTGATAAATTTAGTAGGAAAACTGGCTTGCGATCGCGCCGAACGCAACCGCAACAATTCTCGATTAATCTAGTATGCCTGAAAGGCTAATTTTTAGTTAAGCCAGCGATCGCCAATGTAGTGTGTTTTTCATCACACCGAAAGATTGCACTATTGGCTGAATCGAGCCAATATATAAAAGTATTGAGCTTTGCAAAAGTTTACGAAGGCAGCATCCAATGTCTTTTGAGTTTTTATCGCTAGAGACTATTCAGAAATTTGCTCACGATTACGGCTATTGGGCAATATTTCTGGGAATTTTACTGGAAAATCTGGGAATTCCTCTCCCAGGTGAGACTATTACGATTGCTGGGGGGTTTTTAGCCGGTAGCGGGGAACTGAATTACTGGTTTGTGCTCGGAAGTGCGATCGCCGGTGCTACATTGGGGGGAAATTTCGGTTATGCGATCGGCAGATACGGCGGCTGGCCGCTGCTGCTAAAGCTGGGAAAAATCTTCCGCTTTCGAGAAGAACAACTGTTTGACTTGAAAGAAAAGTTTAGCGAAAATGCAGCTAAAGCCGTATTTTTGGGCCGTTTCATCGCACTCCTGCGAATTTTTGCCAGCCCCCTAGCGGGTATTGCAGAAATGCCTTTCTGGAAATTTTCCCTGTTCAACATTCTGGGTGCGGCCAGTTGGGCATCTGTAATGGTAAGTTTATCCTACTTCTTGGGACAAGTTGTGTCTTTAGAGAAGTTGGTAGCTTGGGCGGCTCAATTTGCTGTAGTTGCCTTACTTTTAGCAGTTGCTTGGATTGCAATTCCTATTTGGTTGGAGTCGCGGAATTTGGACAAGAACTAAGTAGGGATCGAAGGCGTTCCCCAAAAACTCAATATTCTTGTGGAATGGGCATCTTGCCCGTTCTTCAGAATAGTGAAATATATGAAAATCACATTTTTCACCAATGTCAGCAACGGGCTAGAAGCCCGTTCCACAAACAATAAACCTCTTGCAAAAATAACTAGGACGGGCAAGATGCCCATCCCACAAGAGTTATTTTTTCTTGTGGGATGGGCATCTTGCCCGTCCAATAAATTTATGAAAAGGACTTTTGCAAGAGGTCTAATAAACTTTCTTCTGAGTTGGACTTCGACACCATACATTTATAAGTAGGTCGAAATCATGGGATACACTACAAAATTTGACGGAACATTTCATTTAAACAAACGGTTATTAGACAGCGAAACTCTTTACTTATTAGAGTTTTCTCGAACTCGACGGATGAAGCGAAATCCGGCGGTTTTGCAAAGTATTCCCGATCCGGCGAGAACGGCGGTGGGTTTGCCGTTAGGCGAAGAAGGCTGCTATTTTGTCAATGAAAAATGGGATGAAGATTCGGAAGTTTCTGTTGTTAATTACAACCGCCCGCCGAAGACTCAGCCCGGATTGTGGTGTAAGTGGATTCCTACTGCTGACGGCGGGGGGATTAAATGGAATGGCATGGAAAAGTTTTATGATTATGTCGAATGGTTGCAGTATATTATCAACAATTTTATCGAACCTTGGGGTTATGTATTGAGAGGCGAGGTGAATTGGCAAGGGGAAAGAGAAGAGGATGTGGGTATGATTTGGGTTGAGAATAATGTGATTATTTCGCCCGAGGGTGCAGAGGAATTGTTGAGGTATGCGGTGTCGCCGGTATCTGTACCAAAGTTTGTTTGGGATTGTTTGCAAGCGGTGGAAGCGGCGGGTAAGCCTGTGACAGATTGGTATGGGATAATCGATCGCGCTGTGGAGTTGGGACACGGGGAAGCGGCGCTGTGGATTAAGCCTAATATGGATAAGTATTTAGATGGTTGGGATCGGGGTTTTGAGTTTGAGGGAAAGGTAATTAAAATGACAGAAAGTGAGCTTTAAGCGGTTGTTTTGATTGCGGATAATCCGGTTATAATGTGAGTACGATCGCAAAAGAATGTATGACGGCATCAACAGAAATTCGCGAAGAAGTAATTGAGGGAAAAGTTAAAATTTATTACTCTCCTGAAGAGTATTTAATGCTGGAAGAGGGGGCAGAATTTAGAAGTGAATATCACGATGGCAAGATAATTCCTATGACAGGCGGAACACCAAATCACAATCAAATAGCTGGCAATTTTTATGGGACATTAAATTTTGCTACGAAAGGACAACCGTACCGAGTATTTATCAACGATTTGCGTTTGTGGATACCTTCCAAGCGGGTTTATACTTATCCCGATGTGGGAGCATCCCACTTTGGCAATCAGTATAAATACTCAGACAATTGTCTGACTAAGTTGATGGCATAATAGAAAGCAGATAAATTACCATAATCCAAGGAAAGCATGACCCCAGAAGAACAGCAGAAAATCCAAATAAATCTCCAAGAAATAGCAGAGATCCTTTATAAAAATACCTCAGTAGACAATCTACAAAGCTTTGAATCCGTAGAACTGAGTGTGAGGGAACATTTAATTGAGACAGTAAGCTGTTCTGCATTTAAATTGTATGTTAAAAAACAATCAAACTCTTGTGGGGTTGGCGTCCCGCCCGCCCTGAATATACAATTTAAATGCGCGACAGCTTAGCACCAGAAATTAGCGGTTTTTTTTAACTCAGCGGGGGGAAAAGGTTCTGGGAGAAAAAGAACCATAAAAAGTTGTGCGCGTAGAAATCACTCTTTCGAGTAAGCAAGCCCAAAGGTTGGGAGTGAAGAAAGGAAGTCGCCTGAGTCCTAATCTGGAGAAATGTTGTTTATTATTAGTGGTCCATGAGTCCTTTGCCAATGCTGAGAGAGACTTAAAAATGTGGCGTTGCTGAATACAGGTATGAATGGAAGATTTCCCAATTGCTATAAGTCAAGTATGGTGAGTTTTGTAACATCAAGTGAAAAGTTGCTTCATACCGTGAATCAGCAACGCCGTAATTTAATGCAGAGTGAGAAGGTGTAGCCCGATCGCACTTATGGTAAATTTAATACATCCAGGCTTTCCATCAAAGCCAGATCAATCAAGGCTTGTAGTTGATCGCTCAAAACGCCATGCCCGATTCCGAATTTTCCGACGCTCTCAAATGGACGCCTGATGCCAAGGCAAAGCTGAAAAATATTCCCTATTTTGTCCGGGGACAAGCTCGCATCCGCATCGAGAACTTGGCCCGCGAAGCCGAAACCGAAGTTGTCACAGTTGACTTAGTGGAGCAAGCTCGCATCGAGTTTGGGCAATAAGGGATCGAAAGGTACGCTAAAGCTTTAGACTATTAATTGCGTTGTAAGGACAAGGACTTAAAGAAATAGTGCGGAAAATAGTTATAGCTGGCAACTGGAAAATGTACAAAACTAGGGCAGAATCCCTAGAGTTTCTTCAAGGATTCATGTCCTGCCTGACGGAAACCCCAGAGGAACGGGAAGTCGTGCTTTGCGTTCCCTTCACTTCCTTGGCTGTCCTCTCGAAAAATTTGCACGGCAGCCGGATCAGACTCGGTGCTCAGAACGTTCACTGGCAAGAGTCGGGAGCTTTTACTGGGGAAATTTCCGGGCCAATGCTGAGTGAACTTGGTGTCCGCTATGTCATTATCGGCCACAGCGAGCGGCGTCAATATTTTGGGGAAACTGACGAAACCGTGAATTTGCGGCTGACAACTGCTCAGAAATACGGTTTAATTCCGATTCTGTGCGTTGGGGAAACCAAGCAGCAGCGAGATGCTCTTGAAACTGAAGCTCACATTTTCTCTCAGTTGGAAAAAGATTTGGTTGGTGTTGACCAGCAGAAGTTAGTAATTGCTTACGAGCCGATTTGGGCGATCGGCACTGGCGATACTTGCGAAACCAAGGAAGCTAACCGAGTTATTGGTTTGATTCGCAGTAAATTGACTAATCCTGACGTGCCAATTCAGTACGGCGGTTCTGTAAAACCGGAGAATATTGATGAAGTCATGGCTCAGCCGGAGATTGACGGGGTTTTGGTTGGTGGTGCTAGTTTGGAAGCTGCCAGTTTCGATCGCATTGTTAATTATCAGTAAGTTGTGATAATACTTTCTCCCTGAAGTTCTGATGTCAAGAACCGATAATCTGTACCAGTTGCCCGAAAATCTACCATTACCAGTGGATGATGGGGCAACGAATCATCTTTTGGGTTTGCAACTTCCTTCAATTCCCCTGATGTCAACGGCGGGAATTGTTGTTGACTTGGGAAGCATTTCTGACAAGACTATTGTGTACTGCTATCCACGCACTGGGAAACCTGATGCAGACCTCCCGAAAGGTTGGAATGAAATTCCCGGAGCCAGAGGCTGTACGCCCCAGTCTTGTGCATTTCGAGACCATTACCAAGAGCTACAAGCACTTGGTGCAGGGTGTTTTGGCTTGAGTACGCAAACTACCGAATATCAACAAGAAGCCGTCAGGCGGCTTCACCTTCCATTTAATTTGTTGAGCGATGTAGAATTAGCTTTCACTAAATGTTTGCAGTTGCCGACTTTTGAGGTTGAGTCGATGACTTTGATTAAAAGGCTAACATTGATTGTTAAAAACGGGCGAATAGAAAAAGTGTTTTATCCTGTATTTCCACCTCAACATAATGCTAAAGAAGTAATTGACTGGCTTTCACATCACCCCCAGACAAATGACAGATAAAAGCGGAAAAATTACAATTAGAAATAAAGTTTTAGAGTGGGGAAAACGCACTTATTTAATGGGCGTTTTGAATGTTACCCCTGACAGTTTCAGCGATGGCGGAGATTATTATACCATAGAATCTGCTTTGGCGCAAGCGGAAAATATGGTAAAATCGGGGGTAGATATTATTGATATTGGCGGTCAATCTACTCGGCCCGGTGCAGCGGAAATATCTTTAGAAGAAGAGATCGATCGCGTCATACCTCTCATACAAATACTGCGACGAAAAGCGGATATTTTTGGTTCAGTTCCTATTTCTGTCGATACTACCAGAGCGCAGGTTGCTAAGGCTGCTGTGGCTGCGGGAGCTGATATAATTAACGATATTTCTGGAGCAACTTTTGACTCCGAAATGCTGTCAACCGTTGCTAAGTTAAAAGTGCCAATAATTTTGATGCACATTCGGGGGACTCCCCAGACGATGCAACAACTTACCGATTATAGCGATTTAATTGGGGAAATTGGGGAATTTTTCGAGAGTCGAATTGCGGCAGCAGTTGCTGCGGGGATTGACAAATCTCAAATAATTCTTGACCCTGGTATTGGCTTTGCCAAGACTTACAGTCAAAACTTGGAAATTCTGCGAGAGTTGCCCAAATTCCGGGGTTTGGACTGTCCGATTTTAGTCGGAGTATCGCGAAAAAGCTTCATCGGACACATTTTAAATCAGCCATTCGCGAAACAAAGAATTTGGGGGACAGCGGCGGCTTGTACAGGTGCGATCGCAAATTCGGCAGATATCTTGCGAGTTCACGATGTCAGAGAAATGCACGATGTTTGTCTGGTTGCCGACGCTATCTTCAGGAATCAGTCTTGAGAAGTGTTAGTCTCGATAACTTTCATTTCCCCGCCCTGAGAATTAGGTGTCACATCAGGCATAGAATCCATCAAATTGTTGAGAGCTTCTGACATATTCTTCGGGTCCATAAACAGAATTTTAGCGTTGTCGCTTTCGCCGAGTTTTTGTTGAGCGTCTAAGTATTTTTCGGTTACTAAGTAATTCAAAACTTGCTTGCTGTTCGGATGGGAGTCTAAAGCTTCAACTAAGAGCCTCATGTACTCCTTAGTGCCGATCGCCTTATTGACCATTGCTTGCCACTCGCTCTTAGTAGCCCGCTCCAATTCCATAGCTTCTTGCACCCTTTTCGGAGGTGTAATACTTTGAATTTCTACGCGAATTACTTTGACGCCCCAAGTTTCTGTAGCTTCGTCCAACTTCTTGAGTAACTTTTTATTCATGTCATCTCGGGAACCCAAGATGTCTTGCATTGGCAATCGACCAATTTCAGCGCGAAACGTAGTTAAAACTAAGTTGGCGATCGCATTTTCAATTTGATCGATTCCATAATAAGCTTTCTGTAAATTCACAACCCGCCAATACACAACGGCATCGACTTCTAGAGCTACATTATCTCCCGTGATTGCTGACTGAGGTTTAATATCTAAAACTCTTTCACGGCTTGTGTCCACGCAGACGACTTTTTCGACCAGGGGACTGATAAAGTGGAATCCGGGCTTTAGAGTGCGCTTGTATTGACCCAAACGTTCGACTAAAGCTTCGTCGCCACCGCTGACTATTTTGACGCTGGAGTTAACAGCGTAGCCGAGCATGAGCGCAAAGAGCATGGTAAGAATAGACTGCCCCATTTCTATTTTCCTGCTAAGGTTGACTGAGAATCGATCGGAATTCTACTCTAATTTAACTCAAACTCGGCCCCGCAGTGCTAAAATATCTCGACTGTTAATAACTAACTATTTCATCGGGTGGGCCCCATCGGCTCCGACTCTTACGGCCCTAGTGAAACCCAGCATATCAACAACACGTTTCCACAAAAGACATGAAAAACGATCGAGAGTTTCGCTTGTTCAAACCATTGAGGTGGATCGCCCCAAGCATTTTGGTGGGTGCAGGAATGTGGAATGCCGCAGCGGCCCAACCGGCCGGGGCTGAGCCAATAGCCCTGCAACCCTCGCAAAACTGGCAGTCGCAGAACTTGCAGCCACCGCGCCGAGGGCCGGCAGTTCGGGAAGTTATGTCCTACGAGATGAAGGGAGACGAACTCAGGATTTGCAAGCAGCAAGGCAATTCCGAGAAAAAATGCGAAGTTGTAGGTAAAGGCTACACGCTGGGCTTGAGAACTGCCAACGACCTTTACGGTCAAGGAAATACGGTCAATGCCGAAGCTTTGTACCGGCAACTGATCGCTCGCTATCCCAAACAAGCGGATGCTTATTACAAGTTGGGAACTATGCTGTCGGGGCAAGGTAAAATGAGCGATGCGATCGCCCTATTCCAAAAAGCCATTGAAGTCAACCCGCAGCACGCCAAAGCTCACAACGATTTAGGCGTGGCGATGGCAAGTCAGGGGCAGTTGCCCGAGGCAATTGTTCAGTGGAGACAAGCCGTTAAAATTAACGATCGATATCCCGATGCTTTAAACAATTTAGGAGTCGGTTTGTACCAGCAAGGAGACAAGGAAAACCAAGCCGAGGCCGTAGCCAGCCTCACAAAAGCTAAGGAGTTATTTATCAAGCAAGGCAGAACTCAAGCGGCTAACAGAGTTGATAAAATATTGGAGGAAATTAATTCGCAGTCGAGCGGTTCTTAAGCTGCATTGGTTATTGGTTATGGGTTACTGGTTATTAGTTAGTAGTTATTGGTTATTAGAACAAACAAATAACTACTAACTACTGACGACTGACTACTGACGACTGACGACTGACTACTGACTACTGACTACTGACTTCCTAAAGCATTTCCTTCAGAACTTGTAAAATCAAATCTCCATCCACCCGATCGCTCACAGCGGCCTCACCCAAGCGCACCGGCAGCACAAACCGCACCTTGCCATCCTGCACCTTCTTATCGAGTTGCAAAGTATGCAAAATTTCCTCAACATCTAAACCAGCGGGCAACTTGGCAGGTAAACCCGCTTTTTCAATCAAAGCAGACTGTCGGCGATCGCACTCTCGATCCCACATTCCCAACTCCACAGCCAATCGGCTTGACGCAGCCATGCCGATTGCCACTCCTTCCCCGTGATTCACCACCTTGTAATTGGTCAAACTTTCCACAGCATGACCGATCGTGTGTCCGTAATTCAAAATCGCCCGCAAACCCGATTCCTTCTCGTCTTTGCTTACCACCTCAGCCTTAGCTTGGCAAGACCTGCTCAAAATTTCTGCCAACAAATCCGCCTTCACGTAGCGCATTTGATCCAAACGCTTGCACTTCTCCAACTTATCGAACAGTTCAGCATCCCAAATCACCCCGTACTTGATGACTTCCGCCATCGCCGAACGAAACTCCCTCGCCGGCAGAGTTTTGAGCACATCCGGGTCAATCAACACCAAGCGCGGCTGGTGAAAAGCCCCGATTAAATTCTTCCCCAAAGGATGATTTACCCCCGTTTTGCCGCCAATAGCAGCATCAACCATCGCCAGCAGCGAAGTCGGAACCTGCACGACATTAATTCCCCGCAGCCAAGTCGCCGCAGCAAAACCCGTCATATCGCCAACCACCCCGCCGCCCAAAGCCACCATTGTCGAGGAACGTTCTAAACGGTTTGCCAAAGCCTCACCGTAAATTTTCTGCACCGAATTTAAAGTTTTGTACTGTTCTCCCGGTGGTAAAATGCAGCTACTGACTTCCAGACCGGCCGATTCGAGGGCTGCTGTTGCTCTTTCGCCGTAGTGCCGAAAAATCGACTGATTCGACACCAGCAGCACTTTTTTGCCCAAACTCAGATCGCCCATCAGACTGCCGAGTTCGTCTAAACCGCCCGATCGCACGCAAACATTGTAAGATTGTGGCCCCAAGTCAACTTTAATTATGGATTGCATATTTATCTAATTTAGATATTAGATTTTCGATTATAGTTCTTATAGGTCTTTTTATTGATTGTTTTGGAGAAATTGCAATGACTCTTAGCGGAGCAATAACTTATTTTGGGATTTTCGGCGGCATGGTCGGCTTGGCGGCAGTGCTGATGTTTGGTCTGCGGGCTGTCAAACTCATCTAATTTGCTAATTTAGATGTCACAACCAGAGTATTTAATCTCTGGCAAAAGTAAGATTTGGGCGAAGTATTTGCGCTAAAAATCTCTAGGTTTATCTGTAGATTGACGGCGCAAATGCTTCGAGCAATATAACTTTAGGTTAGAATTGATTAATTTGATATTTGCTCGAAAGTAATTTGGTTAAAGCTTCAATCTAAAATCTAAAATCGCTATATTCCCCAATTATTTAGAAAATGAGGATGATTAATTATGCGAAAATATATTATTTTTAAGGCTCAATCGATGTCAGCAGAAGGCTGGGAAAATAGAATGTTAGCTCACACTGGGGCAACAACTGATATTCTCTGCGAGTATTACGATTCCTCTGACGAACCCCTACCTCAACCAGGGAATCGTCCCTACGAGTTTTACCGCATTGAAGAGTTCGACGATCCGCAATTCCCCGACAGCGATACTCACTACCGAGTCGGAGATTGGGAAGTTGTAAGGGTTGAACAATACCCAACTGCGGAACCAGGAAGCAACTACGATCTGATTGCTGTTTGTTATTGTCAGTACGCACCTAAACCTAGTCCGCTGATGCCCGTCCCAAGTGCTCGCATTTCTATCGAGTCGTTTGGAAAAGATGAGGCAGCTTATCAGCAATATGTTGAGAGTAGCGCTAAATCTGAGGTTTGTTCGCCTTGACGATGAGAAGTTGCGATCGCTGATGATTCTTTACTAAAATTTATAACTCTCTGAAGTCATATAATTTCAGGTTGTATTGGAATAATATATTTAGATGATGGCAGTACGAGCGTCCACAGCGAACTAACCAAATCGCTCTTGGGGACGTTCCCACTACATAATTCCAAGGCCACCGGATTTGATATCAGTTATACAAATCTATTGAGCTTGATGCGATCGCCCTCAATGTCCCCACGCTCTCGATCGAAATCGCCCAATAGTATCTATAAACACTTTTTTGATATTTCCAGTCGTGTACTGTATACAACCATCGTCCGCAATCTAGCATTTCACCTTCGCCAAATCTCACAGGTCAGAGTTATTTCAGACTACTTGGTCAAGCTCCCTTGGCAAAGCAGTAGTTTACAGATTGTATCTTTCATGCCCGTTTTTGAAACTTGTTTGGGTCTATATAGTTTACTATTCAGCTTAACGAGAAATCACCCAATCTCGTATTGACAAACCAGCATAGGTTAGTTGGTAAACCCTCGTGAGGCACAGTTTCAACTAGGTTAAGCTGTTCTGCATTTAAATTGTCTGTCAAAAAACAATCAAACTCTTGTGGGGTGGGCGTCCCGCCCGCCCCGAATATGCAATTTAAATGCGCGACAGCTTAAAGCATTTAGATATCTTCTTCACTCTCATTCATCAAGTTTCATAACACCCATTTCTTTTCATGCAGGAGCAACCATGCAAATTGACACCGCAAGAAAAACCGTTGGAGCAAACAGAACTACCCCATCTTCTGCCACCGATATTCAACAAGCTTTGGCGCAAGCAGCCGCAGGGGTATCTCTACGTTCTGTCACCAAAAAGTACGGTTCTGTGACAGCCGTTGAAAACATCACCCTCGATATTCCCGCAGGCAAATACTGCTGTCTTCTCGGCCCCAGCGGTTGCGGTAAAACCACCGTTCTGAGAATGATTGCCGGACACGAAGACATCAGCAGCGGAGATGTTCTGATCGGCGACAAGCGCGTCAACGATTTGCCAGCAGCCAAACGCAACACCTCCATGATGTTCCAAAGCTACGCCCTGTTTCCTCACAAAACCATTTGGGAAAACATTGAATTTGGTCTGAAAATGCAGAACGTGCCGGATGCAGAACGTCGTGTCCGGGTAGGAGAGATCCTGGAAATGATCGGTCTGACCCACACCGCCGATCGCAAACCGACCCAACTCAGCGGCGGACAGCAACAGCGGATTGCCCTAGCACGAGCGCTCGTCACCCGCCCCCAAGTGCTAATGCTGGATGAACCCCTCAGCGCACTTGATGAAAACCTGCGGGTGCGGATGCGAACCGAACTCCGCAAAATTCAAAAGCAATTCGGCTTGACCTTTATTCAGGTGACACACCACGTTGAAGAAGCCTTTTCCCTGTCTGACATGGTGGTCGTGATGACCCACGGGCGGCTGGATCAAGTTGCCACTCCAGATCAATTGTACGATCGTCCCGGCTCTCAGTTTGTTGCCAAATTCATGGGCGACAACAATATATTCAGCGGCAAAGTCAAAAATGCCGTCAGTGACGGTGAGTTGGATGTAGTGCAGTTAGAAGTAGAGGGTTTCGGCGTCCTTTACTGCCGAGGCTACTCCAGCCCTGTCGGTACAGAAGCTGCTTGTTCGGTTCGTCCTGACTTGCTCCTTGTGGAGGCTTACAACCCCGATGTTCCAGTCACATCAACGCTGGCAGGAAACCAGATTGTCGCCCGAATCACCGCCGTAGAAATGACCGGATACGTGACGCGAGTTTCGTTAATGGCGGAAGCAACCGGACAAGAACTGCTCTATAAAGTTCGCACGAATGACTGGAACCGCAATTCCCTCAGCGAAGGGCAGTTAGTTGTCCTCAGTTGGTCAAAAGATGATTGCGTTTTTCTGCCATATTAGAAACGCATTCTTGAGATTGATTCTCACAGGGGATAATCCTTTTCGCTGCTTCGTTTCGCAGACTTTTTTGTACATTTATTGTATTTGTGAGCCTTAATAGCAATGTCAAAGATCGGTCGCCGTCAAGTAATCAGAACCGGACTAGCTGCTGGAGCAATGGTTGCCGCAGCAAGTTGCAGTCCCAAGAAAGAAGCCACGACCGGGACTGCACCGGGGGTGATTACCAATTCATTTAAAGATGTCACCCTGCGGTTGATTGGTACTGGAGCCGCTCAAAGTAAAGAAATTAAAGCTCAAGCCGAAAAGGATTTGGGCTTCAAAATCCAACTGCGAGCGCTCGGCACAGAAGAAAACAATCAAATTGCGATTACTCAGCCCAAGCAATACGACATTTTTGATGGGGAATATTTCAGTTTGCCATTGGTGTTTCCCTCCGGGAATCTGCAAGCACTTGAGGTGAAGAAAATCAAAAATTGGGACAAAATTGTTTCCTATTTCACCACTGGTAAGTTTGCCGAAGGTGCGAAGGTGAACAATTCCCAGGGTACAGCTCCCTTTAAGGTGATGTATGTCAAAGATAAGGACTCGAAAGAGTTTTCACCCACGCCTACGGATTGGGCAACGTTGATTCCGTTTCAATACAATGCTGATAGTTTGGGCTACCGACCTGACCTGACTGGCAAGAAAATTGAATCCTGGGCGGAACTGCTCGATCCGAAATACAAAGGCAAAACAGCACTGCTGGATATTCCGTCGATCGGGATTATGGATGCGGCAATGGTATTAGAAGCAGCAGACATCATGAAGTTCGGCGACAAGGGCAACATGACCAAAGAAGAACTCGATAAAGTCACGGCCAAGCTGATCGAACTGAAGAAGGACGGGCAGTTCCGGGCATTTTGGAAAAACTTTGACGAGTCCGTCAACCTGATGTCATCTGGGGAAGTGGCGCTGCAATCGATGTGGTCGCCTGCGGTGACTGCTGTGAAAGCGCGGGGAATTAACTGTGTCTATGCCCCACTCAAGGAAGGATACCGCGGCTGGGGCGGTGGCATTGGACTCTCTAAAAACCTACAGGGTATGGCTCTGGATGCCGCCTACGAGTATCTCAACTGGATGCTGGATGGGTGGATGGGCGGATTTTTGGCTCGTCAAGGCTACTACAGTGCCGCACCAGAAACTGCCCGCAAGTTTATGAAGCCGGAGGAGTGGGATTTTTGGTACGAAGGCAAGCCCGCAGCAACAGACATCATCGATCCTTTTGGTAAAAAGATTGAATCGAAGGGCGCAGTGCGAGATGGTGGTTCCTTTCAGGAACGCTTTGCCAATATTGTTTGCTGGAACTCAGTGATGCAAGAGCAAACCTACTTGGTTCAGAAGTGGAACGAGTTTGTGGCATCGTGACCGCTGGATCGGGATTCGGGGAGAGGGAGAGGGGAGAGGGGGAGAGGGGGAGAGGGGGAGAGGGGGAGAAAAGAGCTTCGCTTTCCGATCGAGGGGGTACGTAACCCGGATTTAGTATCACCTAGAACCTAAAACCCGATCGTTCGCAGTTCGCTTGGCGCGACTATTCCGTTGAAAGTTTTTTCATAGTGTGAGGAGTGGAATATGTTGATGTTATTAAAAACCGTCTTGGGACGCGGTTCGATTGTCCTTGGATTGCTGCTGCTTTTTGCTCAAGCGGCGAGGGCGACTGAATCTTTGCCTGAATCGCCATCGCGCGATCGCCCCCTATCTGCCGAGTCGCCGATCGTCCCAGAACAAAGCCTGCTGTCTCAAAACAGCGAAGCCCAAACCGCTGAGTTTTCTGCACCCGCGCCATCAACCGATAACGATATGGCTGCTGCCCCAAAGGTGGCGAAGGCGACTGAATCGCTGCCTGAAGCGTCATTATTGCGCGATCGTCCCCTTTCGGTAGCAGACAACGGCCCCCTGTCTGCCGAGTCGCCGATCGTCCCAGAACAAAGCCTGCTGCCTCAAAACAGCGAGGCCCAAACCGCTGAGGTTTCTGCACCCGCGCCATCAGCGGGTAACGATACGGCTGCTGCCCCAAAGGTGGCGAAGGCGACTGAATCGCTGCCTGAAGCGTCATTATTGCGCGATCGTCCCCTTTCGGTAGCAGACAACAACCCCCTATCTGCCGAGTCGCCGATCGTCCCAGAACAAAGCCTGCTGCCTCAAAACAGCGAAGCCCAAACCGCTGAGGTTTCTGCACCCGCGCCATCAGCAGATAACGATACGGCTGCTTCCCCAAAGGTGGCGAAGGCGACTGAATCGCTGCCTGAAGCGTCATTATTGCGCGATCGTCCCCTTTCGGTAGCAGAC
>NZ_JAUBWA010000082.1:14281-34144 GCF_036702825.1 Microcoleus sp. A003_D6
GCGAAGGCGACTGAATCGCTGCCTGAAGCGTCATTATTGCGCGATCGTCCCCTTTCGGTAGCAGACAACAACCCCCTGTCTGCCGAGTCGCCGATCGTCCCAGAACAAAGCCTGCTGCCTCAAAACAGCGAAGCCCGAACTGCTGAGGTTTCTGCACCCGCGCCATTAGCTGGTAACAATACGGTTGATTCCCTGCCACAGATTCAAGACTATGCGCTGGAAAACAGCCTTCAAGGTCAGGTAACATCGGTTTCCCAGCTTTCAGATGTCAAGCCGACAGATTGGGCTTTTCAGGCATTGCAATCCCTAGTCGAGCGCTACGGTTGCATCGCTGGTTATCCCGATGGAACCTATCGAGGCAACCGCGCCCTGACGCGCTTCGAGTTCGCCGCTGGCTTAAACGCCTGTCTCGACCAGGTGACTCAACTGATTGCCGCTGGCACCGCCAACTTGGCGAACAAAGAAGACCTAGTAATTCTGCAAAAGCTGCAAGAAGAATTTGCCACTGAACTAGCAACCCTGCGGGGGCGAGTCGATGCGTTGGAAGCCCGCACTGCAAATCTAGAAAGCAATCAGTTCTCGACTACAACCAAACTGAATGGGTATGTTTTGTTCAACTTGGTAAATGCCTTTGGCGCGGACAAAAAGGCCGATCGTTCGGGGCGAGATGTGGACGACGGCATTATTTTCTCCGATCGGGTGCGTCTGATTCTCACCAGCAGCTTCACGGGCAAAGATAAGCTGATTATCCGACTGCAAGCCGGCAATACACCGAGTTTTGCCGATGCGACTGGCACAAGAATGGCGAATCTGGCGTTTCAGGATGGCGGCGGTAATTCGCTGAGAGTTAACCAGCTCGAGTATCGCTTTCCGTTGGGCGATCGGGGCACCTTTTTCTTAGAAGCCATAGGCTTCCTGGATTTATTCGTCCCGACATTGCACCCGCTAGACGGCGATTACGATACGGTGCTGACTGGATTTGCCCTCCGCAGTCCCATTTACTTTCCCAGCGGGCTTTCTGGGGCGGGCTTTAACTACAACCTCACCGACAAAATCAACATTGGCGGCGGTTATTTGGCAGGAAACCCCACAGCCAACAATCCCAGTCCGGGACAAGGATTGTTCAACGGCCCCTACGGTGCCTTGGCTCAGGTCACATTTCGACCCACGTCTCAGGCAGCCATTGCCTTCACTTACCTGAACGCCTACGACGATGGCAACATCAATGCACCCGCAGGGGGGTACTTTGGCAGCAAAAATTCTGCTCAACCCTTTGGAACAGATAACGCCCTGACGCATGGCTACGGAGTAGAAGCACAGTATGCCTTCAGTCCTAAATTTATCCTGAGTGGCTGGTACTATTTGGCCAACACGACTTCTAAGTCGGGGGTGACGAAAGGTGCCGATGCCACCGTTCAATCCTGGGCTGTCGCGCTGGCTTTTCCCGATTTATTGAAAGAAGGCAACTTAGGCGGCATTACGTTGGGTATGCCTTCTAAAGTCACCAGCAACGATGTTAGTTTGTTTGAGGATAGAAGCACCTCCTTCATGGTGGATGCGTTCTATAGGTATCAAATCAATGACTTTATTGCGGTTACACCCGGTTTGGTAATGATTACAAATCCCGACCACAATAGTGGAAACGATACGGTGTTCATCGGTGTAATTAGAACCAGCTTCAGTTTCTAGCACTTTCCATTTCTAACGATCGCCTGCGGGTAAACGCGCACTTTTTGTGTTTACCCACTTTACCTAACCTGGAGAAAGCTTATGACAGCAACTCAAAATCTCCCAACATCTTCACCGCCAGTCCGTCCCAGTCGAGCCAAACCGTTCAACTGGAAAGCACTTCAACCCTACCTGCTGGTATCACCGCAAACGCTGGTGCTGCTGCTGTTTTTGGTATTGCCGATCGCAGCAATCATCACCGTCAGCTTCTGGAACTTCAACGGTTATTCGATGGTTCCCGGCTTTACGCTGGCGAATTACATCACGGTCTTTACCTCCAAAGTCACAGTCGCAACTTATCTCAATACATTTAAGTTTGCGGCAATTGTGTGGTTGATTTGTTTGCTGATCAGTTATCCGGTTGCCTACTTTCTATCGTTTCACATTCAGAATTCAAAATGGCAAACGATTCTGTTTTTGATTTGCACTGTTCCATTTCTGACATCGAATATTATTCGGATGATTTCCTGGATTCCATTTTTAGGACGGGAAGGGCTGCTCAACCAGGCATTGATGGGATTGCACCTCACCGATAAGCCGATTGAAATGTTTCTGTTCTCCGACTTTTCGGTGATTTTGGCGATGGTGCATCTCTATGCTCTGTTTATGGTGGCACCGATTTTCAACAGCATGATGCGAATCGATCGAGCGCTGGTTTCTGCGGCTGAAGATGCAGGCGCTTCGCCCTTTCAAGTTCAGAAAGAAATTATTTTGCCGCTGTCGGCATCGGGAATTGCGATCGGCACTATTTTTATCGTCACGTTGGTGATGGGAGAATTCGCCACGGTGCGGCTGATGGGCGGCGGACAGGTGGCCTCGGTAGGAAACTTGATTAAAAACCAGATCGGCAGTTTGCAATATCCCCTCGCGGCCGCGAATGCAGTGATTCTGCTGATTGTTACCCTAATTTTGGTGTCTGCTATTTTGCGCGTTGTCGATATTCGTAAAGAACTGTAGAGGAATTATGCAAGGGAAAAAACGCCCGCTATCCTATTACTTTCTGGCTGCTTTCTTTGGACTGTTTGTTTTGTTTCTTTACGGCCCGATGTCGGCCGTCTTCATTCTGTCACTGCAAGGCCCTGAAGGCAATTTAACCTTTCCCATGAAAGGGTTTAGCTTGATGTGGATGCAATCGGTATTTGAAGAACAACGGGTAGGCAACTTTACCGATGCCTTCTGGCGATCGCTGTCGTTGGGATTGATTGTTATGGTGTTGACCGTCATCACCAGCGTCATGTCAGGGATGGCGTTTCGCAGCCGCTTCAAAGGATCGAATTGGATTTTTTATCTCACCATTTCTAGCCTGATTGTTCCCAGTATTTTGATTTCGTTAGGGATTGCGGTTGTGTTCAACTTAGCGGGTTTAGGAAATGCCTGGTATACCTCAGCTTTAGGAGCGCATCTCACCTGGACTATACCGTTTGCGTTCTTAATTATGCTGGGGATTTTCGGGCGGTTTAATCCAGCTTATGAAGAAGCTTCCCGCGACTTGGGTGCAAACGATACCACTACATTTTGGCAAATTGTTTTTCCTCTAATTGCCTCTAGTGTGATTGGGGTGGCGTTTCTGAGTTTTACCTTGTCCTACGATGAATTCACGCGCACTTCTCTGGCGTCGGGAGACACTAATACCCTGCCCCTAGAAATCTTTGGAATGACTACCAACGTCACGTCTCCTGCCCTATACGCTTTGGGTACTCTGACAACTATTTTCTCCTTTGCATTGATTGGATTTGCTTTATTTGCGATCGCTTATCTATCAAATCATCAGAGCAAGCCCAAGCGCGAGTAGACCTCCCATCCAATAATTCTCATACCCTTCGGACGATCGCAAATCTGCGATCGTTTTACTTTGTTTCTAAAATTAAAAAATCTCCGGTTCGACAGCGATCGCCGGATTTGAAGCAAAACCTGTAGCGCTAAGCTGTTAAGCATTTAAACCACCGGGCGGGGCCTGTAGGGTGCGTCAGAAGCGAACACTTACTAAGCAAGGGAAACAAGATAGGGCTGACGCACCCTACAATAGACCTCTTGCAAAAATCCTTTTAATCAAATTCTGGAACGGGCTCTCCGGCCCATTCCACAAGAAAAAAAATTTTGTGGGATGGGCCGGAGAGCCCGTCCTAATTATTTTTGCAAGAGGTCTAATTAATGATTTTAGAACGCATATAACTACCTTTTGAGTCAGATGCCATCAATTCTAAGTATACCGTTTTTGGAACTTCCAAGTATCGACATATCTTGCCGCTATTCAAAAGAACTTTCACTTTGGAAGTTGTTTCGTCATAAGCCACAGCTTGGATAGCGCTAAATTAAACTAATTCTAGTTTCACGGTAATTCTGCAATCCATTTCTCTAAATATTTATAGCCGATCGCCCGCTCATAGGCCACCCTTTCCCCTAAAATAACTTTTACTCGCCTCCCCAATCCAAAATCTAAAATCCAAAATCTAAAATCGAAATGACTCATTCCACCGATACTGTCACCCTGGCCCGCTGGATGGCCGCCGACTTCAGCAACCAAGCCCAAGCCTTTGAAAACCCGCCCTTCTTCGCCCACATCCGCGTCTGCATGAGGCCTTTGCCCGTGGAAGTTCTGGATGGGATCAGCTTGTACCTAGAACAAGCCTACGATATCGAACTGCACGTACCGTACCGAGTCCGAGTTTTAAAATTAGTCCCGATGGGCGATCGAATAGACATCGAAAATTATGCCATAGAAAACGAAGAACAATTCTACGGCGCCTCCCGCGATCTCCAACGCCTGCAAGAACTCAAAAAAGCAGAATTTAAACTAATGCCGGGCTGCACCTTTCTTACGCACTGGACGGGCAACAGCTTCAAAGGGTTTGTTGAACCCGGAAAAGGCTGCATGGTGGTCAGAAAGGGCAAAAACACCTATCTAGACAGCGAATTCGAGATCGATGGAGACAAATTTATCAGTCACGATCGCGGGCGCGACCCAGAAACCGACGCCCACGTCTGGGGAGCCCAGGCCGGCCCCTTTGAATTCACCCGCCGGGCCAGCTTCGCCGACGAAATTCAGATTTGACACAAAAACTGAGAGGCGATTTAGCAAACAACACGCTTGATAAAAGGTTCACAATGCACCAATACCTGGTACATTAACCCAGTATTGGCAAGCAAGATTCACCGTTGATTTATGAAAGTCCTGGTTATTGGTGGCGATGGCTATTGCGGTTGGGCAACCGCACTCTACCTTTCCAACAGAGGTTATGAAGTTGGCATCCTCGACAGCTTCGTGCGGCGGCATTGGGATCTGGAACTGTGCACCGAAACCCTCACTCCCATCGCACCGATTCAGCAACGACTCCAGCGATGGCAAGATTTAACTGGCAAGTCGATCGACTTGTTCGTCGGTGACATCACCAACTACGATTTTCTCAGCAAAAGCATGAGAAAATTTGCACCAGAGGCTGTAGTCCATTTCGGCGAACAGCGTTCGGCACCTTTTTCGATGATCGATCGCGAACACGCAGTGCTCACCCAAGTTAATAACGTCGTCGGGACACTCAACCTGCTGTACGCCATCCGCGAAGACTTCCCCGACTGTCACTTGGTGAAATTGGGGACAATGGGCGAATACGGCACGCCGAATATTGACATCGAAGAAGGCTACATTACGATCGAACACAACGGCCGCAAGGATACACTACCCTATCCCAAACAGCCTGGAAGTTTTTATCACCTTTCCAAAGTCCACGATTCCCACAATATCCATTTTGCCTGCAAAATCTGGGGTTTAAGAGCCACCGACTTAAATCAGGGCGTCGTCTACGGCGTACTCACAGATGAAACCGGCATGGACGAACTGCTAATCAACCGTTTGGACTACGACGGAGTATTTGGGACAGCATTGAACCGATTTTGCATTCAAGCTGCGATCGGTCATCCTCTGACAGTTTACGGCACTGGCGGACAAACCCGCAGCTTCTTGGACATTCGGGATACCGTGCGGTGCGTGGAATTAGCGATCGCCAACCCCGCCGAATCCGGACAATTCCGCGTCTTCAACCAATTCACCGAACTATTCAGCGTCGGCGACTTAGCCTCCTTGGTGCAAAAAGCAGGCACGGCAATGGGATTAAAAGTAGAAATCAACCACCTCGAAAATCCCAGAGTCGAGAAAGAAGAACATTATTTCAATGCCAAAAACACCAACTTGCTAGACCTCGGTTTGCAGCCGCACTATCTCTCAGATTCCCTGATCGATTCTCTGCTGAATTTTGCTACAAAATACCAGCACCGCGTCGATAAAAATCAGATTTTGCCGAAGGTTTCTTGGAAGTAAGTTCTGGTATCTACCTGCGGCGGGGTAAGAGAGTTTTTAACGAACCGCGATGGCGCGAAGGGCGCGAAGTAAGAGAAAAGAAGGGAAGAGAAGAGAAATGTTTGCAAGTTCTGAATCGATTTCGCTGTAGATTACTTTTTTCATATCTATCTTTTTTATCTTTTGCTATGTGTTCTCTGCGTCCTCTGCGCTTAATTTAAAAATTGCATCAGGTTTTTACTGTTGGCTTTTTTAGGAATAAAGCCGTGAAAAGTCGAATTCTCATTCTGTTGCTTTTGGTGGTTCTGCCTGGATGTTCAGCGAGTGCAGTCTGTGCTTATTATTTAATACCGGAATGGGCTGCACTGACGGCGAGTTATCAAAATTACAGCCGAGTTAGCCAATCGCCTGCTGCTGGGGAAAGGGAAATCTTAATTGCCAAAACAGCACAGGAAATTCACCGAATTAATTGCTTTGCTGAAGGTGTAGGGTTGCTTTTAGGTGGGATAATTGGAGCGATCGGAATTCACGGCATTTGTATGCTGCCCCCAGAAAAATCTCGATCGTAATTAGTGGCAATGAATCTGCGAACCGAACCATACTTAAACCAGGCAAGTAAATGGCCGAAAACAGGTCGTCACATTCTGGCACAATTTGACGAAAATACCGTTGTAGTGTACCAAGCCTACCGTCCGGCGATCGGTCTTTTTGCAGCGGAACAAGGTTATTTCGGGGGCGAATTTAGTCTGAATCGCATGAGTTGGATTAAGCCAAACTTTCTTTGGATGATGTATCGATCGGCATGGGGAACAAAACCCGGACAAGAAGTAATTCTGGCTATTTGGCTGAAGCGATCGGCTTTTGACGAAATTTTAGCATCCGCTGTCCATTCTAAGTTCGTTCCAGCAGTGTATGGAAACGAAAAATTATGGCAACAAGCTGTTAAAAATTCGGCTGTACGGCTGCAATGGGACCCAGACCACCATCCCAGCGGCGCGAAACTGGAACGGCGGGCAATTCAACTGGGTTTGCGCGGCAGTGTTTTAGCCAGTTACGCGCGAGAATGGATTGTTAACATCGAGGATATTTCAGAATTCGTGCAGCAACAGCATCAATCTCTAGGAGATTCTCGCCCGGAATTACTTACTCCCTCCGAGACAGTGTATCCTGTTACTAACCCCGACGTTTGCCAAAGACTGGGAGTATCGATTTCGCCAACAATATATCAAGAATAACTAAAGCCTTCTTCCCTCTTATGAATAGACCTCTTGCAAAAATCCTTTTAATCAAATTCTGGAACGGGCTCTCCGGCCCATTCCACAAGAAAAAAAATTTTGTGGGATGGGCATCTTGCCCGTCCTAGTTATTTTTGCAAGAGGTCTAATGAAAGTTTAATAACTTACAGTTTTTATGCTTCTTGTGGGACGGGCGGGACGCCCGTGCAGAAAGGACGGGCGGGACGCCCATCCCACAAAATTGTGTAAATTATTTAATTCGCGATCCTTACTCAATCATTCATCCGTTACATCCGTTACAAAATCCGTTGCCGAACCTTCCTTCCTTTTATGAAAATTGCTCTGTTCACTGAAACTTTTCTGCCGAAAATAGACGGCATTGTTACCAGGCTGATTCACACTGTAGATCACTTGCAGCGATCGGGCGAACAAGTTCTGATATTTTCTCCAGATTACGGGATTAAAGAATACAAAGGCGCCCGAATTTACGGTGTGGAGGGTTTGCCTTTGCCGATGTACCCGGAACTGAAAATGGCACTTCCTTCTCCGGCTGTCGGTCGCCAATTAGAGCAGTTTAAACCGGATATTATTCACGTTGTCAATCCCGCAATTTTGGGATTGGGCGGTATATATTACGGCAAAAAATTCAACATTCCGATTTTGGCTTCTTACCACACCCATTTACCCAAATACTTGCACCACTACGGTTTCGGAGTCCTCGAACCTTTGCTCTGGGAACTGCTAAAAGGAGCTCACAACCAAGCAGAATTGAATCTGTGCACTTCCACAGCAATGGTGGAGGAATTGAGAACCCACGGCATTGAGCGAGTAGACTTGTGGCAGCGGGGCGTAGATACTGAAATGTTTGTCCCCGAATTGGCGAGTCGAGAAATGCGATCGCGCCTTTCTCAAAATAACCCAGACAGTCCCCTGCTGCTGTACGTCGGCCGCCTCGGTGCAGAAAAAGAAATCGAACGCATCAAACCAGTCCTCGCAGCCATTCCCGACGCCCGCCTCGCCCTAGTCGGAGACGGCCCGCACCGGCAAACCCTCGAACAATATTTTGCCGGCACCCCTACCAATTTTGTCGGCTACCTCAAGGGGCAAGAATTGGCTTCTGCTTACGCATCTGCCGACGCCTTCATTTTTCCCTCTCGCACCGAAACCCTGGGCTTGGTGCTCCTAGAAGCAATGGCTGCGGGGACTCCCGTAGTGGCGGCGCGCAGCGGCGGAATTCCCGATATTGTCACTGACGGCGTTAACGGATATTTATTTGACCCCGCCGATGAAGCAGGAGCCCTAGCTGCCACAAAGCGTCTGTTTGCAAATCCCGAAGAACGGGAAACCCTGCGCCAAAACGCTCGCCTTGAAGCTGAACGCTGGGGTTGGGCCGCCGCCGCCACACAACTGCGACGCTACTATCAATCGGTGGTATTTGCCCAGTCCATGCCCTCGGCTGCCTAAATGGCATAAGCTGTCGCGCCTTTAAACAGCACGGACAGCTTAAGCTGTTCGACATTTAAACCACTAACGAGGCCTGTAGGGTGCGTCAGCTAGAACACTTACTAAGCAAGGGAAACAAGATAGGGCTGACGCACCCTACAATACTGTCGCGCCTTTAAACAGCACGGACAGCTTATGCCATTTGAGATTTGAGATTAAAGAATTGAAGGATTGCTAATGACTTATTCTGTATGGGTTTGGATCGCGGGCCTGTAGTTGCATTTTTTGGGAAACTAATATTAGCTTTGCTGCCCCAACCGTCAGTTTGTAGCAAAAACGCGCTTCCTCAAAGACCGATCGCAATTTTTAGCTACTTAGAACACCGTAGCTATCCTGCTGTTGCATTTACCATTAGACTATGAGTAGCTTTGTAAATGACTCGCACACGCGACATAATAGCGCCCTTCACCAGACCGGATACGGTCGCCAAGTGCGCTAAAACAGTCACACCGCGCAGCAGCCGAGCACAGAGCGTCAAATCTACACGGCCGGCGCTCGATCGAACGAAAGCCTCGAAGCTCATTTTCAGGCTGGCAGTGTTCCGAACTCAAGTTAAGGTTTAATGGACGAACCCTCATCAGTATCGAGGTTGCAAACAAAAACAATCGATCGAGCATACATAACAAGCAAACTCAAGTTGCGTCCGCCTGTTTTAAACTCACGATTCATCAAAGCGACAACCGAGTGCCGGCAGGAAAAGCAAACAACTTAAATAGTTTGCACCGCCACAGAATCTCTTCCCCGATCGACCTGCGGGTCAGCCTACCCCCCTCTGAGCAAGCAGTTAATCATGACATTTTCCAATGCTGGTAGCGTTCTGGCTACACTGAGTCAAGTCAATTTTATGGGGGCATTGACCTCGCGTGTTAAGAGCCTGCCAGTTCCTGAATTAGTTTGCCTGCTGGACTTTATCACGGCTGAATTTCAGCAATTTATCCGGGCGATGGACCTGATTAACAATGAAGCACTCGAATCTCTCTTAGAGCAACTGTTAGATGCCTTCACTGTCAAAATTGGTCAAATTCTGCAAGCAGACCGGACAACAATTTTTTTGGTTGACCCCAGCAAAAATCAACTTTGGCACAAAACCGTCGATGTTAGCACAGGCATAGATGTCGAAATTCGCTTGCCGATGGATGCAGGCATTTTAGGCCACGTCGCAACTACCGGAGAATTAGTCAATGTTGCTTCAGCTCGCGATCACGAGCATTTTAGTTCCGAAGTTGATGAACCTGCGGGCTACCACATCAACACTATTCTCTGTATGCCGATTTTTAGCAGCAAGAGCCAACACGAACCAGTAGCAGTGGTCAGACTGTTAAATAAAGCTGGTAATGTGCCCTTTACCGAGGAAGACGAACAGCAGTTTCAGGCTTTTGCTGATTCGATCGGGATTATTCTCGAAAGCTGTCAGTCTTTCTACGTCGTGGCCCGCAACCAGCGAGGGCTTGCCGCCCTCCTGAAAGCCACCACTACTTTGGGGCAAAGTCTTGACTTGGAAACAACTTTGCGCGCTGTCATGGATCAAGCGCGGGACTTGATGCAGGCCGATCGCAGCACGCTATTTTTGTTGAATCGGGAAACCAACGAACTGTGGACAAAAGTCGCAAAGGCCGACGGCAAAACGATGATGGAAATCCGCATTCCTGCTAATAAGGGAATTGCTGGCTACGTCGCTTCGACCGGTCAACGTCTAAATATTACAGATGCTTACGACGATCCCCGTTTTGACCCCTCTACAGACAAGCAAACGGGATACCGCACTCGGACTGTCTTGTGTATGCCAGTGCATAACGCTAAAGGTGAGCTGATCGGGGTGACTCAGTTAATTAATAAGAACCAAGGCACTTTCACTACTTCCGATGAAGAGTTTTTGCGAGCGTTTAATTCTCAAGCGGGAATGGCGCTGCAAAATTCTCAACTGTTTCAGAACGTGATGGTGGAAAAGCAGTATCAGAAAGATATGCTGCAAAGTCTTTCTGATGCAGTAATTTCCACGGATTTGAAGGGGCGAGTTGTGACGATCAACGAAGCAGCGCTAGAATTGTTGGGCTGTCCGGTAAATCAAGCTAAAAGCAAACACAATCCCCAGATTTGGGAAGATAAACTTGTTAATCGCTATGTTTGGGAAGTAGTGCCGATCGACAATTTGCAATTTCGACTGGAAGACAGTCTCAAGAATGCTGCCAGACATTACGTTCCCGAACAAAGTTTAACTGTAGGACTGTTGGTGGAAAAACCCCTAAATTCCCAACAAAAAGAAGCAGAAGAAGCAGAAGCAGAAAGTTATATTTTGGCAGTGCCAGATCCTGAAAACCCTGATTTCTATTATGCTTGGGGCGAAAACAGTGCGTGGACTGAAGAAGTAGCGCTAACAGAATTAGCTAATTCTCAATCTCTATTTTCGCTGCCCAATTCTGCGCTATATCACCCTTATTGTCCGCTTCCCATCCCCGCCTCTGAAATTAAAGTAATTGAACGCAGTTTGAATTTGACTGTCAACCCGCTGCTCAATCCAGAAGGCGGCGTGCGCGGCGGTTTAGTGGTGCTCGAAGACATCAGCCGCGAAAAGCGGATGAAAAATACTATGTACCGCTACATGACTCCCGGAGTCGTAGATAAAGTGATGGCATTGGGCGAAGGCTCCCTGATGGTGGGCGAACGCAAAGAAGTTACTATTTTATTTTCTGACATTCGCGGCTATACCACCCTGACCGAAAATCTGGGAGCGTCGGAGGTGGTATCCCTGCTGAACCAGTATTTTGAGACGATGGTGGAGGCCGTTTTCCACTACGAAGGTACTTTAGACAAGTTTATCGGCGATGCTTTAATGGCGGTGTTTGGCGCGCCCCTGCCGCTGAATCCTCCCGAAAGTCACGCTTGGATGGCGGTTCAGTCGGCTTTAGATATGCGCCGGCGTTTGAAAGAGTTTAATGATTCTCGCCCCGGCAAAGATCCGTTTTGCTTCGGAATAGGAATTAGTTCGGGAGAGGTGGTTTCGGGAAATATTGGTTCCGAAAAGCGGATGGATTACACGGTCATCGGCGATGCGGTGAATGTGAGTTCGCGCTTGGAACAGCTTACAAAGGAGTACCGCTGCGATATCATTTTGAGCGAATTTACTTACAGTTTGTGCAGCGATCGCATTTGGGTGCGAGAGTTGGACAAGGTGCGGGTTAAAGGCAAAAATCAGCCGATCGGCATTTACGAGTTGATGCAAAATAGTGCTGACCCTCTGGACGGGGAAACCCAAAATTTTTTGGAACTTTACAGCAACGGTCGGGATGCTTATATTGCTAGAAATTTTCAGAAAGCTATTAGTTTTTTTGAGGCGGCTTTAGCGATTCGACCGAGCGATCGACCTGTGGAAGTTCACATTGACCGATCCCTCAGCTATTTGCAAGTGCCCCCGGCCGACGATTGGGACGGCGTGCATACTATGACAACAAAGTAGTAAATTGTATCACATCCGAGTGCCAAAATGTAAAAAGATTGGATAAAGTTTTGATATCTTCCTAATGACAGAGTTAACAAGTGGCAAAATGTGAAAACATAAATCGGATGGCACATTAAAGTTAGTATTTATTTCCAGGCCAACAATAAAATGAATTATTTATCTGTTCCGAATGCCACAAAAGCCGATCGCATTCTGGTGGTAGATGACGCACCAGATAATGTTTTGTTGGTGCAGACAATTCTGGAAGAAGAAGGTTACGACATTAGCACGGCCGATAACGGCTTTTCGGCCTTGAGCCAAATTGACAAGTCAGCCCCGGATTTGTTACTGCTAGACGTAATGATGCCGGGAATGGACGGTTACGAAGTCACGCAGCGAATGCGACAAAATAAGGAATTGCCCTTTATCCCGATTTTGCTGATCACAGCTCACGACAGTGCGAGCGTAGTCCAGGGACTGGACATGGGAGCAGACGATTTCATCCGCAAACCCGTGGAAATGGACGAACTGCTGGCGAGGGTGCGATCGCTCCTGCGGCTCAAACACAGCGTAGACGAACGAAATTCGATCGCCCTCCAGCGCGAAGATTTTGTCTCCCGACTCGCTCACGACTTGCGGACGCCCCTGGTAGCCGCCGATCGAATGCTAACCTTAATGCAGCAGGGGGCTTTGGGAGAAATCTCGCTTCCGATGCGCGACGCTTTCGGGACGATGGTTCGCAGCAACAAAAACCTGATCGCGATGGTAAATATGCTGCTGGAAGTCTACCGCTACGAAGCAGGCCGCAAATCCCTAAGTTTCGCTCCCGTGGACTTGCGCCAGCTTATTGCAGAAGTAGCTGAAGAACTAGCTCCCCTAGCCGATGCTAAAAGTTTGTCGCTGAATTTAGACTTGAGTGAAAGTGCACAAAGCGCTCCGATTGCGAAGTATCCGGGCGATCGTCTGGAACTGCACCGCTTGCTGACAAATTTAATCGGAAATGCGATTAAATTCACCGACAGCGGCTCAATAGATGTCCGCTTAAAAGCTGCCAATTCACCTGCTTATACCAGCTTCAAAAACCAACCGCTGGCATGGGTAATCATAGAAATCCAAGACACCGGCGCCGGCATTTCTCCCACCGAACAAGCAAAGTTATTTGAAAGGTTCGGCCCGGGAACTCACAAGAAATCCGGTACAGGTTTGGGACTGCACCTCTGCCGCCAAATAGTCGAAGCTCACCGCGGCACGATCGAGGTAAAATCTGAGTTGGGCCAAGGCAGTTTGTTTACTATTCGCTTGCCTTGTTAGAGCGATCGGGAAACCGCAGATTAACGCAGATTAACGCAGATGCCTTTCCTGATAAAAGAGCGAATGTTTGCAATAGGAGTATTGTAATTGTCGGCTGCTTTTCGGCGCATCTTGCCACTGATAATTAGTCTCCAATCCGCGCTCGATCGCCATGATACCGCTCGTGCGATCGTCTCCGCAAGCAATGCAACCGGAAAATCATTATACCGATGTCATATAATTACTTGGTCACGGAATTTACCAGAAAGAATTGGTTTAAAGCCCAAAGCCCGATCGGGAGAAATTAAAAGAAGACTATTCATTACTCCAATCCTCTTCCTTCCAGGTAGAGGTCGCTATCTTCCGGTCAACTGTCAACTGTCAACTGTCAACTGTCAACTGAAGGCTATATGTCTAACTGTCCAGTGTGCGGTGCTGAATACATAGAAGAAAAAGCAGAGTTTTGCTCAATTTGCTGCTGGGATTTGACTCCCTACGCGCAGCGTGCTAAGCCTTCCAAAACTTATTTAAAAAAAGAACAAGTTAGATTGCAGTGGGCAAAACAAATGTGGGAATTGGCCCGCAATCAACAAAATTGGTCAGCGCGATTTGACGAGTTGCAACAGGAATTGCAGCAAGGTGCGATCGCCCGCACCTACCTTCAATCTCAGTTAGAATGGGTTTTGTACCGCCTCGAACAACTAAACCCCGAATTCATTGTCAGCACTCTACGAAGGCTGGAAGACAAAATCGGCGCCATACCCGACAAAACTCCGGCACTTTCCGAAGTGGGGATGGATTACCGGCAACTGACAAAGCTGTTAGAAACCGGAAAATGGCGCAAAGCTGACGAACATACTTGGGAAATCTTGCTGCAAATTACTCTCAGGGAAGATGAAGGCTGGCTGAGTGCAGCCGATATTGACAGTTGTCCTCCTACAGACCTTCGCACGATCGACCAACTTTGGCAACAATACAGCAGCGGGCGGTTCGGGTTGAGCGTGCAGCAGCAGATTTGGGAAAGTACCGAGGCAAATTATACTGAATTTTGCGATCGAGTCGGCTGGCGAGTCAAGGAAAATTGGAAATATTACAGCGAGCTCTCCTTCAACGAAAATGCTCCCCCCGGACACCTCCCCGTCACCGCATGGAGACAGCGCGCCTGTTACGGTGCGGGTAAACTCACCGCAGCAGAAAACTTTGCCCGCATCGCTGCGAAACTTGCAACTTGCGCTCCCTAATCATCCAAATTGACACTCCCCGCGCTAAAGCGACGGGGATTCTTAAGACTTTCCAGCCTTAATATCCCTATTGCCAGGGTTTCCGGGCGCAATCCTTTTGCCAAAAATGGCGGTCTGCTATCAAGCGTCTTACAAGGAGCTGCCTCGGTCGTGACTTTCCTCCAGTCCGGGGGTAGGTTTTAACGTCTTTTACTGACGATTTAATCGGTTCAGAATCTTAGTATTGGTTGTGATTAATTATTTTGAGCATCCGTACTGCTGTTAAGCTAGATACTTGATTTCTCAAAATTCGCAACTTTCGACTCTTTTGACGATAGCACACTTGCCAGACATTTGTGCAATTGGTATATGTGATAGGCAGGATAAATCCTGCCATGCCCTTTCATCCCTGGACTAAAGTCACAGGGTTTTCAGGGTATTTTTTATAAAAAATTCAAAATCGACATTAGCTGCTATAATCAAAACGGTTCAGCAACTGGGGCTGTGGCTCAGATGGATAGAGCAAGCGCCTCCTGAAGAATCGGGCACCCTGCGAGGAAACTCTGGGAGTGAATGTGGTCAAACTCGGTGAAACCTAAAGAGTTCATGGGTTCCTATGACTCTAAGGCAATACCAAGCCAAGCCTGAGTTCATAGCGATTATGCGATCGCTATTATTGAAATCAGGAAGGTCTAGAGACTAGACGGCCACCGCCTAAAGGCTGCAAGCCTATGGTGAAGGTATAGTCCAGAGAGTGGGGAAACTCACACAAATCTGAAGCGCTAGGTCGCCGGTTCGACTCCGGCCAGTCCCGTTAAAAATCGAGAACAACTAAAAGCAGAAGGGTGAAGCCTGAGTTTGACCCTTCTGTTTTGCATATCCGCTAACGAATTCACCCAAAGGTGTCCTCTATATCAATTCCGGCTGCACCGGAATGATATAGAGGAAACGGCAGTGCCGTTTCCCTACCACGATCGATTGTAGGGAAACGGCAGTGCCGTTTCCTCCGTTTATATCATTCCGATGCTAACGGAATTGATATTAATCTCAAATCCCCTCCCCTGACCTGAGTTTAAGCCCCCAACACAACCTGTAGAGTCAATCTCAAATCTCAAATCTCAAATCTCAAATCTCAAATCCCCTGACCCTTTTTTAAATTTTAATTTTTAATTCCTGTTAGTGGGCTGTACGTGCGGTATTTTTTGTTATGGTTCCTGTGTCAGCTATGCAAAGTTTTTATAGGTTTAGATGTGGTTAAGAATCAATTCAAACACGCGGCGTTACAAGCGTTTGAAGACTTCACGCAGTTTTTGGTTCCTAGTAGGACTTTTGATGGCCTGTTGGTTTGGCTATCAGCAGCTTAAGAGCGAATTTCACAGACCCCAAGCTTTGTTAGTTCTAGGTGGGGCTACGGAGCGAGAGGTGTTTGCAGCCAAATTTGCTCGCAACTATCCTGAATTGCCGATTTGGGTGTCTTCTGGGAGCAATCCAGAGTTCGCAGAATGGGTGTTTTCAGAAGCGGGAATTAAGTCCGATCGCCTGCACTTAGACTACAGAGCGGTGGATACGGTAACAAATTTTACCACCCTGGTAGATGAATTGAAAGCTAGAGGGATTGAGAGCGTGTATCTGATCACTTCAGACGATCATATGCGGCGAGCTCAGATTATCGGCGAAATCGTGCTCGGCAGTCGAGGCATTAGTTTCAAGCCTGTGGCAGTTCCGTCTGGTCGAACCCCCGAACCGATACAAAAAGCTGTTCGCGACGGCGCTAGAGCTATTCTTTGGCTGACAACCGGTTATACAGGTGCTAACTTCAGTCAAGGCAGAATTGAATAAACCCAGGAAAGTATTGAGCAAGTGTTAATTTTTTGCCATTCTCTCTGGTTTTAAAACTTGTTTTCTAGAGCGATTTAACGAACCGCTAAGGATCGCGAATTAAATAACTTACAATTTTAATTGTTATTGTGGGATGGGCCCCAGAGCCCGTCCCATTAATTGATGAAAAGGATTTTTGCAAGAGGTCTATTATTCCGATGCAACCGGAAACGATATAAATTATACAAAACATCCTTCAAGCTGCATCAGCGACCCAAATCGTGCATCGCATTAATTTCGATCGCACATCTTTGAGTCAGCGCTTGCAACTCCTCGCGATCCGAGGAACCGGGCGCTTCAATTAGCTTGCCAATTCGTATAGTTAACGGCACCGGTTGCGGCACTAGCAAACCTTTGATAGAAATCGCATGAGTTCCCCACAAACTAACAGGTAACAGCGGCGCTTTAGCCTTAGCAGCGATCAGTGCAGCACCTAACTTCGGTTCAGTAATTCTGCCGTCAGGGGTGCGAGTTCCTTGCAAAAATACACCTGTCGCCCAGCCCTTTTCCAAAGACTGGATAGCCGAGCGAATTGCACTGCGATCGGCACTTTCCCGCTTCACTGGATAAGCACCGTAAAGCGTAATTGCCTGCTTCAAAATAGGAACTTTAAATAACTCTTCCTTCGCCATAAATGCGACCGGCCGCCTCATGCAACTAGACAAAATCGGCGGGTCAAAATCGCTGGCGTGATTGCTGACTACCACCAGCGGCCCTTCGGTCGGAACATTTTCTGCACCGTAGATGCGGCCGCGAAAGTAGAGGTGCAGCATCGGGCTGACAATCGACCACTTGAATAAATAGTAGAGAAGTAAACTTTCGATTGGTTCGCGACTTTTACTCACAGAAAAACCTGAAATTTTAAATTACATCGAATATTAGCCTATCAGTTCAGCAATCAAAACAGTAGCACTACACGGATTTTGACACGGATACACGGATAGGCCCAGCGATCGGACTGTTTAGCTAATTGGCTAAGTTGACTATCATCAGTGTATCCGTGTCGTGCTGTTAGATGATTCGGCGGTTGAAACCGCTTTGCAAGCTTGTGTAGCGCCAGAATTTATTCTGGCGAATTTTTTGCAAGAGTTCAATTTCCAGCTAGCATGGCTTTTTGTCCATCAGGCGAAGTCGCGTAACCCAAGAAATCCTTAACCGCTTGGCTGGGAGGATTTTTGTAGGCGTAGTACAACTGCCGCTTGTAAGGATAGTTACCAGCATCGGGCGTCGCACCGTTGACAGGAACCACCCGCACCGTTTTCTGATTGACTACTTGAGCAAAAGTCGCATAGCCGATGCCGTTATTACCTAAAGCTTGCAGCAGGGGAGTTGTCGCATCTCGATCAAGCTTAGTGATATTCGGCCCCGTGCCAAACTCCCCACCTCCGAGCACTTGTTCTTTAAACGTTTGGTGAGTGCCGCTAACTTCGGGTCGATTTATCACCTTAATCGGACCCGCCGTGCCGCCTACTTTTGACCAATCTTGAACATTTCCCTTGAAAATATCTTGCACTTGAGCCGAAGTTAAACCTCCTGTAAAGGGGTTGTTAATGCCGACTACAAGGGCGATCGTATCTAGGGCAACGGGTACCGCTGCCAAACCCTGACCTTGTTCTTGAGCCGTCAAAGGTCGCGATACCGCTGCAATATCGGCTGTTCCCGCCACCAAATCCTTAATTCCGTTTGCAGAACCATTTGCTTTGGCATCGACTGTAGTGCCGGAAAACTTGCCTTGAAAGCCGTTCTTGAGGTTCTGATTGATTGTCACCATGCTGGTAGAACCGTCAATTCTCACGGCCGTGCCCGCAGGTACGGAAGTTGGAAGCGCAAAGAAACTAGCGGCAACAGGCGCAGCACCCCCGGCTGCGGGTGCGCTCGGAAGGGGCGAAGCACCACCACCGCCTGCGGGTGTTGGGGGAGTGGAGGGATTATTAGCATCCTGTGCCGCTGGTTTGTTGAGAAAAAAGAACCAACCGCCACCGGCGAGCAACAGAAATAACAGAATAAAAACTATGGGGGGAGGCCCGCTCTTAGCCATAAATTCTCCTTAGTTGGGAAGTTGTTTGTTGTTGGAATCGTCTAGCATTTGCAGCCTGCGATTAACTTCATCGTCTAAGGTCATGTTTTCTAATTCTGCCTGAAGTCTTTCTTGGGGGTTTTCAGATAGCTCTGCTAAAGCTTGCTGTTGGATGTTGCGGTTGTGGACGGCGTTTTTGGCTTGGTCAAATTGCGATCGAGCTGAATCGATACTGAGGTCGTTATTGACTTTGGATATGGCTGCGAGGGCTTCGTTAATCTCTGCCATATCTTTCATATTTTGCATATCAGTTTTGTAGGCTTCCAGCTTCGTCCGTTCTCGATTTAGCTTGTCTTTGGAAGCGTTGACGTACTGTTCGGCCTGTTTTACTTGGGCTTCCAACTGCGGCAGGATTTGTTCTGTCTGAATTACCTTAGACATTGCCAAGCGGGCAGCTTCTTCGTTGCCGTTGCGCTGGGCTGTGATGGCTTGGCGCTCGGTTGTTTGCATTTCCCTAACTTTTTCTTCATATTTAGTTTTGGCGCGCTGGTACGCTGCAACTTGGGTGGAGACTGCTACTGCTAATTTTTGCACTGATTCTTGCATCGATCGCAGCGACTCTTCGGCCACCGCCACCGACACCTTACCGCCGGATTCTACGGGCAGTCCCCACATCCAGTTCCAGGCGCCTACTATGGTTCTGCCTGCCTTGTCGCCCATCAACCAGTAAAGGACTTTTTTCATCAGAACTATGGGTTTGAAACCCCGTCGTTTTAGGACGGCTTTACATTGAATTGAATCCCCTCGCGGGGTGGAGGGGTATGGTTGCCCCTCCGTCGAGGTATGGTTGCCTCGTTCTCCTTGCGGAGTTAAGTTAGCTTCGCCAAGGTTTTAAGAGCTTGTTCGGCTGAAGGCACTGTTCCAGTGACCTTAGAACTGTTTAACCTTCAGCGACAGAGCAAGGGACTAGCTTCGCATCCCAGGGTGTCATGACTCCAAAAACGTAGTCTGCCAGAGACTGAGGCTGGTCAGGATGGCTTTCTAGATTTCTCTTTCAAGCCTTATGCCTTCAGGCTAAGGTTCCTGACACAAACACCAGATAAGCTTGGTTTTTACGCCCAGTGTACATCAGGATTTGTCGATCGCCCCGAAGAGTCGATCGATATCTACATTTTTACTAAATATTTTCGGCTCTCCTGAACTTGTGGTGATAATTTTATCTAATCAGAAAAACAAGCTAATACGCGATTTCTGAAATTATGAAA
>NZ_JAUBWA010000083.1:0-13661 GCF_036702825.1 Microcoleus sp. A003_D6
GCGTTTGAGCCAGTCGTCGAGGACATCAAAGATGCCTCTTTCGGTCTGGGCGCGTCCGACTGCGATTGTCATAAAAACCTCACGGTAGGTATGTGGGAAACTCAGTGGCTTTAGCCCTGAGAGGAAAACGACTCGTGGGAATTTATTCCCCTTGGTCTTAAAATTTGGTGCAGCGACCGCCTTGGGATTACTAGGTTCGGTGTGCTTTTGTATTGCACTTTCAACGGGACAATTGCCGCTCAAACTTTTCACCCTGTACGCATCGCTACGAAAGTTGCTACCAAAGTAGCCTCCCTTGCGGGGTAATGTTAGCTTCGCCAATGTTATAAGAGCTTTTTAGACCTGCAACACTGTTCCAGTGACTTTAGAACTGTTTAATTGCAGATGACAGAGCAGAGAACTAGCTTCGCATTCCCAGGTGTCGTGACTCAAATAACGTAGTCAGTTAAGACTTAGGCTGGTCAGTACAGCTTGCTTGATTTCTCTTACAAGCTCAGTCCCTTTAGGGCTGAGTTACTGACTACGCAAATCTCCAAATGGATATAATTACAACGGATCTGTGTCTAGTCCGATTCTCCAAATGTTACCTCTGCTACGCAGAAAACAAATTGGATTATGAACAGAGTTTACTTTTCTTTACCGTATTGACGATTATAGAGGTAATTCTTTACAAGAGCAAGTATTTCTTAAAAAACTTCCGGATCTTGACTTGTCGTAAGTCCCCGAAGTCCCCGAAGCCCTCGAAGTCCCCGAAGTCTTTGCCCTGCATTGGGGAAATTCTAATATATAGGAGTCTCTGCGCTTTGCGTCAGAAGCCCGGTGGCTTCGTAGATATATCGCCCTCAACCTCTGATTTTTCTAAGAAACTGGGTTTCCGTGGGTAAGTCCTATATATATACTGAGGATAGAGCTCCCGATTTAGGTTTTTAAGACTATATGTTCAGCATTGACATCATTGTGAAGAACACGCCCGTATCGCTGTCGGTGCAGCGGAAGTTGCAGGAGGACGCTGAGACTGTTTACCAGCAAATTTTAGAGGCGATTGGCAACTCCCAACCGCAAATTTTGGAACTCACTTGCGAGAAAAATCCTGAGAAAAAGGTGGCTGTGCTCAGCAGCGAGATTTCTGGGGTGGTGGTTTCTCAGAAATCGGGGGCATCATCTACAGGCAGATCCCCGGGTTTTGTCTCGATGTCGGCAGCAGAATGACGGCTGGGGGTGTTGGTGCCGATATGAACCAGTCAGCCGTTGCTGTGCGAGATTTGTGTTTTTGCTGGCCGTCGGGCGATCGAGTTTTGCAAGGTTGCTCTCTCGATGTACCGAAGGGCGAGTTTTGGATGCTTTTGGGCACTAACGGCAGCGGCAAGTCTACGCTGTTGAGGCTGATGGCTGGGCTGCTGCACCCCCAGTCGGGAGAAATTGACTTGGGCGGGCGGGTGGGTTTTGTGTTCCAAAACCCGGATCACCAATTGGTGATGCCGACGGTGGGTGCGGATGTGGCTTTTGGTTTGGTGGAGGAAAAGCTTTCTAACCTTCAGGTGCGGGCGAGGGTGGCGGAGGCTTTGGAGGCTGTGAATTTGCTGGATTTGCAGCGGCGGCCGATTTATGCTTTGAGTGGGGGCCAGAAGCAGCGAATTGCTCTTGCTGGGGCGATCGCCCGTCACTGTGAAATTCTGCTGTTGGATGAACCGACGGCTTTGTTAGATCCTGATTCTCAGTTGGATTTGGTGGCGGCGGTGCAGCGGTTGGTGAAGAATCGCGGGATTACGGCTTTGTGGGTGACTCACCGTTTGGATGAGTTGAATTATTGTGATGGGGCTTTTTTGTTGGAAAAGGGCCAAGTTGTCGATCGGGGAGATCCGGCGCGTTTGAAACAGCGGTTGATGCAAAGCCAAGATGTTTAGCGATCGAGCAATTTGAGTCACAGTCGCGGCCGGGGCGGGTTTATCTGAATTTCTCACTTGTGTTGTAGATTAGGGTGAACCCGCCCCTACAGTATTTGTGATAATTAACCGGATTAATCTATCTAAATTCATCGCAATCCTCGATCGCGCAACCAAGCATCTGCCCAAATTGTATCGGCTTCTGACAGCGGTGGTATGACTTCCCAGTTGCGATAATCTATCTTCATGTCGTAACTTGCTATGTCGTAAATTTGAGTGAATATTTCCTGCAAATTGATGATAGGTTCGGTATCGCCCGCTCGCAGCGGCAAAGGAAAGGCTGGCAGCGGGTTTTGTAAGTTAAAAGCATACAAATCGGCGAAAGGGCGGTGATTTCCCGGACAAACTAAAATCCGATATTGGCTATCAATATTGTTCTCAATAATGGGCATTTTTTGCCCGAGCTGCAATAAATCAATTTCCACTAAATTAGTCCGGCTTCCTAAAATTTCCTCTCGCTTTTCTGCGTAAATTTTACGTCCTTTTCCGGCGCGTTTGTTCGCAGGTGATAGGATTTCAATAACTGTTATTAATTCTTTTGTTTCTCTTTCCCTAATTTCTAAATATCCTTCCCGCCTTGGGAAAGGCACGGGAAGAGTTACTTTTATTGGCTGGGTTGGCAGTCTTGTAACTTCTGGGTTTGATATTGTTGCGTCTGGAATGCTAATTAGCAGAGTATCGTCATCAGGAGTTTCATAGATTCTTACTTTTACATCAACTAAATATTTAGGACGCAGTTGAGGAGATAAAAATCTAGCAATTTGATTGATTAACAAGTGATGTATTCCCGGCCAGAGTTCGGGATGTTCTAAATATGGGTCAATACCGGGGAAGGGAGATGGCATTGATGTGACTCCTTGACTCAAATCTATTTCTAGTTTAACAAGACTTTTTGGGAACAATTAGGTCGATCGCACATCTTGCATTTATTGCAACAGTCCGCCGGGGGTTTAAACCCCCGTCTCATAGCTAAAGTCGTCTGAAGACGACTAAAAAAGCAATAAATCTCAACTGAAATCTTTTTTTTAATCCTTTTTTTTCAGTCCACAAAGCGTGGACTTTCGCTATGAGGCAGGGGTTTAAACCCCTGCCGGAATGTGACAACAAACGCCAGATATCAGTTCGATCGCTTTAACGTTCGATCGGCAATTGCATCGGAATTGGCACGCTGGTTTCATTTACCGACACCGCATTTACGAACACAATTGTATGCGGGACTGCGGGCATTAAGCGGCGCAGTGCATTTAGGTAAGATTCGGCATCGGGACGGCGGGCGAAACGGGCGACTGTTAACCGCTGACAGTTGGGCAGGTGGCGAATTAGATGCCAAGGTTGAAGTCGATCGCGATATGTCGGTTGTTTTGGTATCATAGGAAAATCCTTCCCACTTTTGTGGGTGGTGAATGAAAGGCGATCGCTCTAGATTTCTCAGGTCCGAGGGCGATCGCTTATTTGATAATCACAAGCTTATGATACGTTCGTATCAACTGTCAAGTGCAAGATGGGTCTAATTCGATTGCGGGTTCGAGAACTAGCGGAAGAGAAGGGTTGGACGTTGAAAGAAGTTTCTGAGCGATCGGGCATTCCTTACAGTACGGTTAGAAGCTATGCCCATTCTCCCAAACTGGCAACTGTAGATTATACGGCTCTAAACAAAATGGCTCGCGTGTTTGATATTGCGATCGAAGACTTAGTTGAGATTTTGGAAGAGTAGACTGATTTATCGTTGGGAATATGGGACGAATTAGGCTGCGAGTTCGAGAATTTGCTCAAGAGAAGGGTTGGAATCTGACAGAAGTCTCCAAAAGAACAGGTATTCCATATACCACGATCATTACCTATGCCAATTCTCCAGGCATGGCTACCGTTGACTACACAGCTTTGGACAAGATGGCCCGTGCGTTCGATATTGCGATCGAAGATTTGGTTGAGATTTTGGAACAATAAACTGATTAGTTCGCGATCGCACGGGTGGTCAGAAACCGGGTTTTTTCCTTGAATACTTCGTTACAGCCGGCAGATTCAGTAAAAACCCGGTTTCTCTGGCGCAGCGCACAAGTCCCGATCGCACTCAATATATGCGTCCAAACGTTGACTCTACGAACAGAAATTATTATCTTTGAGAGAGCTACGGGATTGTTTTGAAGCCATTGCGCCCGAATTAATCCGATTTCCCTCTCTCGATACTGATGTTCTCAGAAGCAAAGTCGAGAACTTCATCGAGCGTTTTGAAGGTAATCAAGAGGAGAGGAAATCATGAGTCTCAATGAGTTACCCGGAGCAGAGTTAATCCTGCCTGGACTCGACGATCTTCACAAGGGTAAAACAAATACCGTTGGGTCATTGTTAGTTGCGATCGCAGCAACGCGCTTAACCGAAGCAGGCTTAGATGTTCCCAAGGATCGTCTAGTCCCAGAACCAGAGCTGACCTTGTATGGTCGTCTTCAAGATGAACGGGACGATGCTTATCTTTACTACAATGCTTTGCTCAATAGCCTCAATAGCTTTTGCAATGCACTGGAACTCAGTTATAAATATCAGCCATCTAACAATCCCAATGCACCGGGACAAAATTAAGAGATCGGTAAGTTGCCCAGGGTATATGTGTCCAGTGATTGGACACATTATTAGATTAGGAATGATGATTCAGAATTACCTTTTCTGACGCACCCTACCGCTTTGGTGTGATGTGTAATTCCCGATCGCATTAATTCGATCGCCCATTCTAGAAATCGCCAAAATCTTCAATTCCGGCACGAATTGCCAAAAGTGCGATCGGCGTTGCTAATCTTGAACTCAAGCCGCTAGTCGATGTTAAAAATTGGGCGATCGCACTTATCAGAGCCTCAATTTCTTTTTCTAAGTTTTCCTGCAACTTCTGTTCGACTTCTAATTCAATTTTTGCTCTAAGTTTTTGCTCAATTTCCCGTTCTAATTTTAGGCGTAATTTATCCTCCTGTGCTTTTTCCCGTTGTTGTTGTTTTTCGCGATCGATTTCAACTCTTTTCTTAATTGCTTCCTCAGCGATGCGAATATTTTCGGCAATTGGCATACCATCTCCAGTCACTAAAGGAGGCATTTCTTGGTATTTCAGACTCGGATGATGAAATAATGCCCGGATAGCTTCCATATCATCCCGGTGTGTTAGCACGTATTTCCTGAGTTCAGGAACTGTCATTTCATTAAAATTAGGTTTCATCTAAAAAACTCCAGTTGCCCGATCGGAAGACCATAATTTGCAATTCGTCGCTTACGAAAATGTAAACTTCGCGACTTTCTGGGTCAAAGCGGAATAGCTGAATATCCTTATAGTAGTTAGAGAACATCTGGCAGACGCGCAGACAGGCTTGGGCTTGTTCGTCAGTGGGATTAATCGTTCGTTCCTCAATTGTGACACAAACTTTAGAATATAATAAAACTCTTGCATAGGAACCCAGAAACCGGGTTTTTTCGAGAATACTTCCTTAGAGTGCAAAGACTCGGTAAAAACCCGGTTTCTTTGTCGGAGTGCATAAGTCCATGTGAAATAGTGGGTTATGCAACCTCTTCTAACTCAGGAACATATTCGGCTTCATAGTTTTCGATTAAGACACCAATAACTTCCATCATCGAAGCAAGGGGATGATTTTCGTTCTCGCCCACTCGATCGATCAGGTTATCTAGTAGTTCGACTAAACGCTTGTATTCCTGTTCCGTGTGAGGGACAAAAACCGTTTTAGTAAGAGATGACCAAGCAGAAATTGTTTGTTCTAGATTAAGACTTTGCATTATTCTTTCCACCTCTTTTCATCGTATTCTGCGTGAGTTAATACCGCCCGAATTTAGACTTTCTTCCGATTGTAATGAATACCCGCAATCAGTCGAACTTTATTCCCTCCTATGTTGAAGACAGTCAATTTCCCTACTCGATCGGCAGATGGAAATATTTCGCGAAGTTCAACGAAGGTCGCAAATTCATTTTGTGTGACGAGTTTGTACCACTGAAGCAAGGCATTTTGTATATCTGGCTGGATGAAGTTTGGCAAAATCATTCAGCCTTTTGCGGGTAATCACGTGCATATTAATTTGCTCATGCCTCCTCCTCTTTAATTCTTGGCGTTTTACTCATGATGAGATATACGTTTTGTGTAATTCCAATTTAATTTTAGCATAATGATTAGAGGTAACTTGCGATTTTTCGTTGGGTGGGGGCGGGTTTTTGAGATTGTCTATCTGTGTCATAAATGGTTGGAAAAACCCGCCCCTACAGGTCGATCGAGGATGTGCGATATCTCAGATTTTACGGTTGATTCCCTACCTCATCTCATAACCAAACAAATTTGGATCGACTTCTCCCAAATTCAAATCAGCCAAACCATACTCAGCCCAACGCCTTTCTACCATCGCCGCCACATCCGGATCGGACTCCAAAACTTCCCCCCATTCGTGATCGGTTTCCGGCGGCATCTTCGTAGTAGCATCAATCCCCATTCTGCCTCCCAAACCAATCTTTTCACTCGCAAAATCTAACGTATCAAAAGGCGTATTTGGCAGAATAAATACATCCCGAACCGGATCGACTTTAGAACTAATTGCCCACACCACTTGACGCGGGTCGCGAATGTTGATACTTTTATCGACAACAATCACAAACTTAGTGTAAGTAAACTGCGGTAATGCACTCCAAAATGCTAAAGCAGCCCGGCGCGCTTGACCGGGATATGCTTTATCAATGGAGATAATTGCGGCTTTGTAACTCAGCGCTTCCATCGGTAAAAAGAAATCGACAATTTCCGATACTTGCTGCCGCAAAATAGGGGTATAAATACGGTTAAGCGCGATCGCCATCATTGCTTCTTCTTTCGGCGGCCGCCCGCTAAATGTGGTCAGATAAATCGGGTCTTTGCGGTGCGTCATGCAGTGGAACCGCACCAACGGCGAATCTTCCACGCCGCCGTAATAACCCATGTGATCGCCGAAGGGCCCGTCGGGCAGAACTTCACCGGGGGTAATCGTTCCTTCTAACACGATTTCCGAGTCCGCCGGTACTTCCAAATCTACGGTTTTGCACTTCGCCAATTGCACGCCGGAACCGCCGTAAAGTCCCGCAAATAACCATTCCGATAAATCTACAGGAATTGGGGTTGCTGCGGCGAGAATAATCAGGGGATCGACTCCAAGGGCGATCGCAACTTCCAACTTTTTACCAGCCTGCGCCGCTTTCCGCAAGTGCCGCGCCCCGCCCCGGACAGATAACCAGTGTACAGTCATCGTGTTTTTTGACTGCAACTGCAACCGATAAACCCCCACATTCGGCGTACCGGTTTCGCAATCTTTGGTAATTACCAAACCTAGGGTGATAATTTTGCCCGCATCTCCCGGATAAGGGCGAATCATCGGGATTTTGTTCAAATCCAGCCCTTCTCCCTCAATTACCACTTGCTGACAAGCTGGGAAGAAGTCGCGGCCTGGTTTGGCTTTTACTACGTCGAACAGGACTTTGCCGAATTCTATGGCTTGGGATATCTTTTTCGGCGGTTTTGGCTGTTGCAGCATTCCCAGTTTTTTGCCGAGCTCTTCTAGTTCGATCGGCTTTTCCATGTTCATCGCCCAGCAAACCCGCTGTTCCGTACCCAACAGGTTAATCGCGACGGGGAATTCGGCCCCTTTGACGTTTTCAAACAGCAGTCCGGGGCCGCCTTTTTGCAGCATTTGGTTGGAAATTTCGGCAATTTCGAGGTCGGAATCGACTAAGGCGCTAATCCGGCGCAGTTGTCCCCGTTCTTCTAGCAGTTTTAGGAATCCCCGCAAGTCTCTAGCCATTTTTTTTAAGAATTGTTAACGTTCTTTTGTTATTATGGGGCGATCGACTGCCACAAGTTAAGCTGCGATTGTCAGTTAATGAAAAATCCCCGACGCTCCCCCGATCGATTTCACAACAGCCGTCGTTCCCGGCGCCGGCAGTTTTATCCGTCCCAAGTTAGCCGCCAAAAATTGTTTGAGTCTTTGCCTCCGTCTAACAGCGGCTGCGGGGAAAGTACGATCGCCCCAGTAACAAGCGCAGAGTGCGATCGGGGAATTGCGATTTTATTGCTAGATGCAGAAAACTTGAAACTAGACATTAATACGGAAAAGTTTTTAGCCAGTCTGTGCAGCTATCCCCTGCAAGTTAAGATTGCTTTTGCTAACTGGAAAAACCCGATCGCGGGCAAGCTGGATACTGAACTGTACGATCGCGGTTACGAACTAATTCACGCTCCGGGCGGTGCTAACAGTGCTGATGGTAAGATGATTGCCTTTGGGGCTGCTATTTTATACAGATATCCTGCCGTTAGACAAGTTTTTGTTTGTTCTTCTGATGGTTTGTTAAATCACCTCTGCAATCAATTGCAAAATCATGGATTGACTGTCTTTCGGGTGCGCCGTCAAAATGCTGTCTTGTCTGTAGAAAATCGTCTGACTGGGGAGAGCAAGCACTATTCTTGCAAAGAGGAAGCAGAAATTCCGAGTTTTGAAGATTTGGCCAATCAAATTGCCGATTTGTTGAAGGCTGAACACAAGTCTATCGAGGATCGAATAGCTCGGTTTTCTAGTTTAGTTGAGCTTTTTCAAGAGCGCCGCACTCTCGCATTGGATTTTACAAGTTCTAACGCAGCAGCACTGTTGCAGTCAGCGGGAAAGGAAGTTACCCCGGCGGCGAAAGAACCTTTACCTCCTCTTGTTGTCACTCAAAATATTGAACTCCAGAAGTTTGCAGAAACCTTACCTGCTAATGCAATTGCCATTGATTCGCTGGATGATTTAGAAAAAATACTTTTACAAATGATTGAGGCGGCGATAGTTGAGTATAAAGAGGATGCTATTTCTGTGATAAAAATTAAGAAATTGTTTTTAAAGAAATATCGGTGTCATGCCGATGTAATTGTAAAACATTTTTTGTCTAATTACAGTTTAATAAAATTTTTGCAGTCTCGACATTCCGTTTTTCAAGTGACTTTGATCGGGGGCGAACATCAAGTGGCAATTAGGTCAAAAATTGAAATTTCAGAAGAAGGGTAAAGAGTATTAAGTGGCGATTCCGTGCAGGATACCTTGGCTTAACGCACTTCCCTATGTTTTTTATAAATACGACTTAATCTAAAGTTAACCAAAATTTAAAACAAGATCGTTGTTTATGCTGCCATTTTTTAATAATTAAAAGCTTAATCTACCGTTAACCATAATTTAAAACAAGCTTATTCTTTACTATGTCTTTTGTTAGGGATTTCAGTCTATCCTAGGTCGTAGATTTAGAAAGCCGGCTATTAAGGGAGAGGAGGAGTATGAATTTTTTCACAGGACGTTGGCGACGTAGTTTTATAGTGACACTAGCAGCAGCAGCATTTTCGCTGACTTTGATTAGTTCCGCTGTAGCTGCCATTACACTAAACGGTTCGGGAGCCACTTTTCCGAAACCTTTGTACGATCGCTACTTCTCTCAGATGAGAAGTGCAAATCAAATTACTGTAAACTACGAAGCAACTGGCAGTGGTGCTGGCATCAAAGCATTAATTGCAGGGACTGTGGATTTCGCAGGTAGCGACGCGCCGCTGACTCCTGCACAAATAGCTCAGGTAAAGCGGGGTGTCATTGCTGTTCCCACTGCTGGTGGGGCTGTTGCAGTTATTTACAATTTGCCTGGGGTAAACAATCTACGGTTGAGCTCCGATGCGATGAAAGGCATCTTTGAAGGTAAAATTACTCGCTGGAATGATGCGAAAATAGCGGGAATTGCTGGACAAGCTAAAAATTTGCCAAATACTGCGATTCGAGTAGCTGTACGGGCAGATGGTAGCGGTACTACATTTATTTTTGCTAATCACTTGCAGGCGATCGGCAGCAGCATCAAAGGTGCCACTCAACCGAGTTGGCCCGGAAGCCCTGTCAGCGGTCAAGGAAACGCTGGTGTAGCAGGTTTGGTCAGACAAACGGCCGGTGCAATTGGCTACGTTCAAGATACTTACGCTCGGCAAAACAAGCTTCAGACAGCATTTATTCAAAATAAAGCTGGCCGGTTTGTAGATGCTAACTTGGCAGAAGCAGAGAAAGCTTTTGTAGGGGAAACATTCCCACCAAACTTCTTCTTAGTAGAAGGAAATCCTAACGACGGTTATCCGATTGTTGGCTTGACTTGGCTGTTAATCTACAAAGAGTATCCTGCGGCAAAAGCAGATGCTATTAAAAAGATGGTTAATTGGGTAATGACTACAGGCCAAGGTATCAACAAACAGCTAGAGTTTACTTCAATTCCTTCGGCTACAGCTCAAAAGGTAATTCAAACAGTAAATCAGAGTGTGCTTGCCAAAGGTTGATTTAGTCGATTGCACGTGGTTATGAGTTGACGAGTTAAATGTATGACTCAAAGCTCATAAATTATCAGGTTAATGTGCGCTAAATTTACTGTGTAAGGTGCGCGCTGCGCACCCTACAAACCAGGTGCGCAGCCATTAGAATTACTTGTTTTCCCAGCAACTATTTCAGTTTTTACGCAATAATTCCGGTATGACCAATCCTTCAAAGAAACCGAAAAAATCAACTCGCAAACCGGCTGAAATAAACACAGAAGTAGACTTGACAGATACTTCGGGCGAAGGTTTATGGATCGAGTCAGGATTTACACTGTTTGTATGGGCTTTTGCCATCGGGACAGCGGGTACGCTGTTCTGGATGAGCGCGATCATTTTTAAAGACGCTTGGCCTGCTATTCAAAAGTTTGGACTCTCATTTTTGTGGAATCCCAAGTGGGATATTGGCGAGTTGCAGTTTGGGGCTTTGCCGTTTATTTACGGTACTGTGATTAGTTCTGCGATCGGCATAATCATCGCAATTCCTCTAGGACTTTCCGTGGCTATAGTTACTAGCGAGAACTTTTTGCCAGCTTGGGTGCGATCGCCCTTGGGATTCATGGTTGAATTAATCTCAGCCATTCCCAGCGTCATAGTTGGACTTTGGGGAATCTTTGTTCTCATTCCATTTCTGCTACCTTTACAGCAATCACTATTTAACAATTTCAGTTGGTTTCCCCTGTTCAGCAGCGAACCCTTGGGGCCAGGAATGTTGCCCGCTGGGATACTCTTATCAATTATGATATTGCCAACAGTAGCCGCCATCAGCCGCGACGTATTGCTGTCAGTTCCAGTAGATTTGCGAAGTGCTTCCATGTCCCTCGGTGCCACCCGTTGGGAAACAATATTTAAGCTGCTACTACCAGCAGCAAGTTCAGGAATTATCGGAGCAACAATCTTGGCATTGGGACGCGCTTTAGGTGAAACAATGGCAGTCACAATGGTAATTGGCAACTCAATTCAAATCAACAAATCTCTTCTAGCTCCAGCCTACTCAATTCCCGCTGTTTTGGCAAGTCAATTTCGGGAAGCTCAAGAACCGCTACACATCGGCTCTTTAATGTATTTAGCGCTAATTCTATTTGTCATCACCCTATTGGTGAACGCAGTCGCAGTATTGTTGGTTCAGCTAATCGGTGTCAAGGGAGCCAAGAATTAAACATGATTCAAGCACAAAAATCCAACAGTATCGAGGATGCAGAAATCTACAACCCCCTGTCCCTAGGCAGAAACTTTTTTAGCCAAGGAATGACAGTTATCGCCTTTGGCTTTACAGCTTTGGCTCTGCTGCCTCTGTTCGCTATTTTGTACAAAATTTTGGGGGAAGGATTAACACATTTGAGCTGGGAAGTTTTAGTTTCTCTGCCCGCACCCGTCGGAGTTGAAGACCAGGCAAACGGCTTTGCTAATGCGATTCTTGGCACAGCATTAATGGTAGGAATTGCTACGTTATTTAGCGTACCAATCGGCGTAATGACGGGAATATTTTTGTCAGAGTTTGGTAGAGAAAATAAAGCGATCGCAAATATCATCCGCTTTATCACCGTCATTCTCAGCAGCGTTCCCTCGATCGTTGTCGGTGTTTTTACCTACGCTTTAATTGTCATTACCACCAAAGTATTTTCAGGATTAGCTGGGGGTATCGCTCTGGGTATCATTATGCTTCCCGTTGTCGCGCTGACAACAGAACAAGCATTAAAGCTAGTCCCTACTTCTTACCGCCTCGCTTCGGGAGGTTTGGGAGCCGGACGCTTTCAAACTATCTTTAAGATTATAATTCCCTCCGCACTCCCAACAATTACCACAGGCGTTTTGCTAGCAGCTTCCCGCGCCGCCGGTGAAACCGCACCGCTAATCGTAACTGCCTTGTCCAGCCAATTTTGGCCTCCTTTAATTGAAAAATTAGGAGAAATATCTCAGTCTCCGATTGGTGCAGAAACTATCTCGAAACTCCAAGAAATTCCCGGAACACTACTGACTCCGACTCCTTCTATGTCAGTATTAATATACAATTATGCCAGTTCTCCTTACAAAGAGCAGAATGAATTAGCCTGGACTGCTGCCTCAGTCCTTTTGGGAATAGTTTTGATTGCTAGCTTGGCATCCCGTGCGGTGACACGTAAACGCTTGCAAGATAGATAAATTACTCCCATTTTTTGCAGATGAGAATAAAAAGGAATGAGGGATAAATAGTTAACTATTTATCCCTCTCTCAAGGTCTAATACTAACACTAAAAAATCGAAAATTATGACACTTGAAAGTAACTTGAAAGCAGGCAAATATGACGAAAAATTGGTAGAAGATCGTGCTCAGGAAATCGACCCGAATGCGATGCCAGCATTGCGGGTTCAAGACTTGAGTTTCTACTACGGAACGCACAAAGTTCTGGAAAATTTGTCGATGAATATTCCTCACCCGCAAGTGACGGCGATTATCGGCCCTTCAGGTTGCGGCAAATCCACTTTTCTCAAAGCTCTCAACCGGATTGGTGAATTGGAGGGAAAAGTTCAAATTAAAGGAAGAGTTGAGTTTTTTGGACAGGATATTTACAGTCCGAAAGTCAATATTAATAGTTTGCGCCGCCAAATTGGGATGGTGTTTCAAAGACCGAATCCTTTTCCGCTGAGCATCTACGATAATATTGCTTACGGAGTCAGGATTTTCGGCCGCAAGAGCAAAGCCGAATTAGATGAAATTGTGGAATCTGCACTGAAAAGTGCGGCGCTTTGGGATGAAGTGAAAGACAATTTAAAGAAATCTGCCCAGGGCATTTCGGGGGGACAGCAGCAGCGACTTTGTATTGCTCGCGCTTTGGCTGTAAAGCCGAAAATTTTGCTGATGGATGAACCTTGTTCTGCTCTAGATCCGATTTCTACGATGAAGATTGAGGATTTGTTTCAGACTTTGCGGCAGGAGTTAACTGTTGTGATTGTCACGCACAATATGCAGCAGGCGGCTCGCGTTTCTGATTACACGGCATTTTTTAATACTGATGAAAGCCGCATCGGCCGCATGGTGGAATTCGGGCCGACAAGTCGGATTTTTACGTCTGCAAGCAATTCGAGTACGAGGGATTACATTCAAGGTCGTTTCGGTTAATACTTACATCTTGAACCTCTTTCAGAACAGGCAAGATGCCTGTTCCACAACAGACAAATATTTTTGTGGAGCTGGCATCTTGCCTGCTATAGTTATGTCTTCAGAACAGGCAAGATGCCTGTTCCACAACAGACAAATATTTTTGTGAATCTGGCATCTTGCCTGCTATAGTTATGTCTTCAGAACAGGCAAGATGCCTGTTCCACAACAGACAAATATTTTTGTGGAGCTGGCATCTTGCCTGCTATAGTTATG
>NZ_JAUBWA010000083.1:13761-33607 GCF_036702825.1 Microcoleus sp. A003_D6
TCTTCACCACTGCTTAAGCGAGAATTGGGTGTTTTCGGCGCTACTCTGATGGGGCTGGGCTCAATCGTCGGCACCGGAGTATTTGTGAGTATCGGCATTGCTGCGGAAATTGCGGGATCGGGAGTGATTGTGGCTGTGGGTATTGCTGCTTTAGTTGCTGTTTGCAATGGCCTTAACAGCGCTCAATTAGCGGCAAATCATCCTGTCAGCGGTGGTACTTATGAATATGGCTACAAATATCTCAATCCTTGGCTGGGTTTCACTGCCGGCTGGATGTTTTTGTTGGCGAAAACGGCTTCTGCTGCTACTGCTGCTTTGGGTTTTGCGGGGTATTTTTTAAATGCAGTGGGTGTTGCCGATCGCACTTATCTCATCCTAACAGCTTTAGTCGCCGCAGCCACTCTCACTCTAGTTGTATTGACGGGAATTAGGCGATCGAATATTGCCAATACTGCCATAGTCTCAGTTACACTTTTATCCTTGGCGGTGTTTGTTGCTGTCGGTTTGCCAGAGGTAAGGTGGGAAATGACCACCGTACAGAATGATAGCTCGATCGACTCCATCCTCCACGCCACCGCCCTGATGTTTGTCGCTTATAGCGGTTACGCCCGCATCACCACAATGAGCGAGGAAGTGCGCGAACCGAGGGAAACCATTCCCAAAGCCATAATTTTCACTTTGGTGCTGACAATGCTGCTTTACGTGGCGGTAGCAATAGTCTTTGTTGGCGTGGGGGGTGTTGATAAATTATCCCTGCAAACAGGTGGGACGGCTGCACCCTTGGAAGTCATCGCCCGGAGTTTCCCAATTCCAGGAGTTTCTCAACTGCTAGCTGTCGGTGCAATTACAGCCATGCTGGGAGTGCTGCTGAACTTAATTTTAGGGCTGTCGCGGATATTGCTGGCGATGGGGCGCCGCCTGGATATGCCGAGAGTCTTGGCGCGGCTCAATCCCTCCCAGACAACGCCTTATGTAGCCGTAGTTGCTGTGGAAGTCGCGATCGCACTTTTAATTCTCCTCGGCGATGTCAAAACCACTTGGTCATTTAGCGCTTTTACCATTCTGATATATTACGCTATCACCAACCTCGCCGCGCTCCGACTTTCCCCCTCCGAAAGGCTTTACCCCAAGTGGCTGGCTTGGGTGGGTTTGGGGAGTTGTTTGTTTCTGGCTTTCTGGGTGGAGAGGCAAATTTGGTTGGTGGGATTGGCGTTAATTGCCGCCGGTTTAATTTGGCGGGCGATCGTCCGACTGCCAGCGAAAAACTAGAATTGTGATAAATTGAAACAGCATTCCGCATTGTAGAGGGCCATGCCCGATCGAACTCCCTTACTGGCGACTCAAGAACCTGCCGCAGTCAGCGCCATCAGTCGCTATATCGCTCAAACACTAATTTCCATTCAGGAACAGCATCCCGAATGGATAGCTGAAAAATACAGGAAAACCCTTTGGGCAAAACCTGATTTTCAGTCAGTTTTGATTGGAAAATTGACAAAAAATTTCAAAGTAGCCAGCGATACAGATTCCCTGCTGCTGACAGCGAAAAAATACCTACAAATTCTGCTGGTTCCTGAATTCATTAATTCACCTCAATTCAGCAAATTATTTGCTAAAATTCAGCAGCTAGCCCAATTTCAAACAGCACCAGCTAAATCACAAAACTCAGTTTCCTCAAAACCTCCAACTCCCACCGCAAATCAAACAAATTCGCATCCTACCGGCATTGCTATCTTGCTGCTAGATGTCGAAAACTTGCAACTCACCCTCGAAACCGAAAAATTCCTAGAGGGAATTTGCCACTATCCCATCCAAATCAAAGTTGCCTTTGCCAACTGGCGCAGCATGGGCAAAAAAGATGCCGAATTTCACCAGCGCGGCTACCAACTAATTCACGTCCCCCCCGGCAAAGACAGCGCTGACCTGAAAATGGCTACAGTCGGCGCATCGATTTTCGTACATTATCCCACAGCCAAAGAGATTTTTGTCTGTTCGTCCGATCGCGCCCTCACCCACCTCAGCAACACGCTGCAAGCCCACGGATTAACCGTCTTTCAAGTCCGCAAGCAAATAGATAAAATCATAGTTTTAAACAGCAAAACCGGACAAGTTGAAACCCATTCCCTCGTAACTATACCGGAAATTACACCCTTAGAACAATTAGTTATTCAGCTAAAAGAATTAATCAAAAAAGAGCAACAACGCACCTCAACTCAGTGGATAAAAATTTCTACAGTTTCAGCTTTATTTAAGGAGAATTACGGTTTAGTCCTCAATCAAGTTGTTGCCAATCATTTGCTCGGCACTAAAACCAGGGAGATATTTCTCAAATATCCGACCGAGTTTGTCGTCCACAAACCCTCAGAAACTTCTCAAACTTACGTCACTCTTTTTGAAGTGAAATTGTCGCCCCCACCGCCAATACTTAGCAAAGAAAATCTGAATGCTAGCATCGCAGAACCTGCGAGCTTAACAGATATTAATTCCCTGGAAGACTTGGAAACAGCTCTTGTAAAAATAGTTGGCGACCTAACTGGCAACTCTCCTAACAATTCTGTATTTCTCTCCAATGTAGGCAGCGAATTTCACAGACAATACGGCAAACAAATTACCCAAATAATTAAGGATTTCAATCTCGGTAGAAAGTTTCCTAAATTTTTGCAATCCTGCGATTCTCTCCAGCTAAAAAAAGTAGAAAAAGGCTGGCAAGTTTCTCTAAAATAGTCAAAATAAGGGCGTTGCTTAATCAGGGTATGAAAAAAATAAGTTGAAAATCCCGAAGCTTTGTAGATACTGGTTTCTAGGATTTGCATATTTAGTCTTTCATACGGTAAATCAGCAACGCCTCAAAATAAGGAAGTTCGGCAACGGATTCGCTTTCTTCGGATGTAACTCACATCTTGCACCATTGTCAGAACAGTCTTTCTGGCCTGTTCCACAATAAAATTTATCTCTTGTGGAACAGGCCGGAAAGCCTGTTCCTAAACAAGTAATTGAGAATGGTGCAACATCTCAGATGTAACGGATGTAACGGATATCAGGAAGAAGGAGCAATTATAAAACAACCAATAACAAACAACCAATTCCCCATGCCCCATTCCCCATTCCCCAATTCCCATAACTTGAGTTAGAGACAGCCACAGAATGATTGATCCTATAATAACCGAATAATGACCGAAAAATAATTTCAGTGTGTAGCATATCTTATATCTCTAAAATTTCTCATGAAACTAACTGAACATCTAAAATCTCTTTACATCACAACAGCGAAAAAACTCAAGGGGACAGACAGACGACAATTCATGGCATTCGTAGTCAAAGGTTTGGGAATAGGTGGACAAACCTTGGCAGAACGGGAGTTGGGATGGAATAGACGCACCATCCGTAAAGGGATGCAAGAATTGAAAAGTGGTCAGCCAATTGTTGATGGTTTCCACCGCAGTGGGCGTAAGCGGGTTGAAATAAAATTACCCAACTTATTGAATGATATTAAATTATTAGCAGACCCAAAAAGTCAAACTGACCCTAGCTTTAAGAGTACGAGATTATATACACGCATAACTGCAAGTGAAGTTCGTCGTCAACTAATTGAACAATTTGGTTATAGTGATGAAGAACTACCGACCGTAGAAACAATTCGACGAAGATTGAATGATTTGGGTTATAACTTAAAACGAGTTCTTAAAATTAAACCCATCAAAAAAATTCCGGAAACTGAAGCTATTTTTGAACAACTCGAACAAATCAATACAGAAGCTGACCATGACCCTAATACTCTCCGAATCTCCATTGATGCCAAGGCAGCAGTCAAAGTTGGAGAATTTGATGCTTGTGGTAAAAATCGGATGCCAACTATTGCGCTTGACCACGATTTTGCGACTGAATCAACCGTGATTCCCTATGGCATTTTTCTGCCTGAGTACAACGAGTTATTTTTGTTTTTCGTTACCTCTAAATTGACGGCTGATTGTATTGTTGACTTACTTGAAAGTTGGTGGAAAACGGTCAAACACCGTTTTAGTCACATTCAAAAATTGGTCATCAATCAGGATAATGGACCAGAAAATAATTCTCGTCGTACTCAGTTTATGAAACGGATTTTAGATTTTGCTACATCATCTCAACTGACGTTACAACTAGCTTATTATCCGCCATATCATAGCAAATATAACCCGGTAGAGCGTTGTTTTGGTTGGTTAGAAAAGCATTGGAATGGTAGTTTACTTGATACGGTTGAGACTGTCGTAAATTTTGGAAAAAATCTCACATTTAACGGTAAAAATCCAGTAGTGAAATTGGTTGAAACAATTTACTCTACAGGAGTTACACTCAACAAATTAGCTATGGCAGAAATTGAAACTCAGATTAATCGCCTCCCCAATCTTCAAAAATGGTTCGTGGAAATTTTCGCTAAACCCACATAGTTGTTGGATCATTTTTTTTGTGGAGTTCTCTTATCACATAATTGGGTTTAAAACCCCGGGTCTTCTGGGTTTGCGGTGACAAACAAAGCTAATATGAGTTGTAAGCCTTTTCTAGCAAGGGTTTCACTAATACAAAATCGTCATAATTGTATCCAATAATACAATATTTACCCTAAACCCAGAAGAGCCAAAACCCCGTCCTTCTAGGACGGCTTTAATTGTAAACTTTCATTACACATTCACCACTCTTGTGCTGAAGGCGATAGCATAAGGATGGAGGTGAGAGCAATGCTAGTTTTTGAGTTTAAGACTTACGGAAATTCAAGTCAGTTTGATGCGGTAGGCGAAGCAATTCGGACTGCCCAGTTTGTTCGCAATAGCTGTTTACGCTACTGGATCGACAATCCGAAAAAGAACAAGTACGACTTGAATAAATACTGTGCTGTACTAGCAGCAACTTTTCCGTTCGCTGACGAACTCAATTCTCAGGCAAGACAGGCAAGTGCCGAACGCGCTTGGGCTGCTATCTCTCGGTTCTACGAAAACTGTAAGAAAAAGATTCCCGGTAAAAAAGGATATCCGCAATTTCATAAAGACTGCCGTTCAGTCGAGTACAAATCGACTGGGTGGAAACTTGCTCCAGACAGAAAGTCGATAACTTTCACCGATAAAAAAGGGATCGGCAAGCTGAAACTAAAAGGTACTCGCGATTTGCATTTTTACCAAATCAACCAAATTAAACGGGTTCGATTAGTAAAACGTGCTGACGGTATTTACGTTCAATTCTGTATAGATGTCAATAGAACGGAAAACACAGAGCCGACAGGTAATACTATCGGATTAGACGTTGGGCTGAAAGAATACTACACCGATTCAAACGGAGTCACGGTTGAAAACCCTAAATTCCTACGAAAAGGCGAACGTGTTTTCAAACGCAGTCAGCGTCGAGTATCGAAAAAAGTCAAAGGCTCAAAAAATAGAGGCAAAGCTCGACAGATTTTAGGCAAGCGTCATCTCAAAATAAGTAGGCAACGTAAAGACCATGCCGTGAAATTGGCAAGGTGCGTAATTCAGTCAAACGACTTGATAGCATACGAAGATTTGAGAATCAAGAATATGGTGCAAAATCACTGTTTAGCTAAGTCTATTAACGACGCATCTTGGTATCAGTTCCGTGTATGGCTGGAATATTTTGGAAAAGTATTCCAGCGCGTAACGGTTGCGGTAAATCCGCAATATACCAGCCAAGAATGCTCTAGCTGCGGTGAAATTGTCAAAAAAACGCTATCCACCAGAACTCACGCCTGTAAATGTGGTTGTCTGATGGATAGAGATTTCAATGCCGCTAGAAATATCCTAAGTCGGGGATTGGGTACGGTAGGGCATACCGGAACCCTTGCACTAGATGCAAATAACGCTTTGGGAGAATTGACCCCTACTTTGGTTGGAGAAATCCTGCCTCAGCAAGTCGGCTCTGTGAACAAAGAATCCCCTCGCCTTTAGGCAGGGGAGTGTCAACATACAATCTGGACGTAAAGAAATGTAAAGGGATATGCAAGACAAAGTTGTGGTTGTGGTAGGTGCAACGGGCGGCATCGGTTCAGCGGTGGCCCGCAAACTCGCCGACGCGGGTGCGACGCTGGTGCTCGCCGCCAGAAACAGCAGCAAGTTAGACGCTTTAGCTGGCGAATTGTCGGCAACAGAGGTACTGTCAGTACCTACAGATATCACCGATTTGCAGCAAGTCGAGACGCTAATGCAGACAACTGTAAAACACTTTGGACAAATTGATGCTCTCATAAACGCCGCCGGTGCGGGAATTCTCAAGCAGTGGAACAAGTTAGAACCCGCTGATTTAGATGCGATGCTTGACTTGAACTTGAAAGGCAGTTTTTACACATCTCAAGCAGCGGCGAATGTGATGAAAGACCGCAAATCCGGCCACATCTGCAATGTCATCGGGATTTTGGGCAAGCATTCGATGGCAATGGGAACGGCTTATTGCGCTTCAAAGTTTGGAGTAGTTGGTTTCAGCAAGTGCATGGCCGATGAGCTGCGGCGCTACGGTGTTAAGTTTACGTTATTCTATTTTGGTGGGGTGGATTCTCCGTTTTGGGATAATGTGAGTTTGAAGGTAGACAGGTCAAAAATGCTGAGTACCGAAACTGCTGCAAATGCAATTATGTTTGCTCTTTCTGCTGACCCGCAAGCTGTGCCGATGGAGATTAATATTCAGCCGGAAAGTCATTTGTTCTTTTAGCGATTCAGGAGTGATTGGAACGCAGGAAAGAGAAGGTGCCGCAAGCTGAAGGCAAGACAAATTACGACCTTTTCAGGTTTGAGAACTTGCGCCGAACATCTATATGTAAGACTTCATACACACCGCACCTTACCGCTTGGCGAAGCACTCACGGTCAAACCCAAGTTATCGCAGATACCGGTTTTGTTTTAAATGCCGGCGTATTTCTGCCTTCAGAGGGAGTTAGGATATTCAATTTTTACCTTATTATTTAGTGGGTACACGAAAAATATATGAAAAATATCTCTTCCTCAATCCCTTCCTTGCAGTTTCCCACTGAAAATCGGCAGAGTTTCCATTTTTCAGTTTCCATTTTCAATTATTGATTATGGAGTTCGATCGCATTCAATTTTACGTTGAAAATGCTAAACTATCCCGCGACTGGTTTGTCAGCCACTTAGGCTTTCAATCAATAGCAGGTTATGCCAACAGCCACACTCGCACTGAAGCTGTCAGCAGTGGCAATGTATGTTTTGTTTTGTCTTCGCCCTTGACATCGGCTAGTCCCGCTGCTAGTTGGTTGAAGTTTCATCCTCCGGGGATTGCCGATGTAGGTTTTCGGGTAAAAAATATCGAATTAGCGGTAGCTAGAGCGGCTGCCGAAGGCGCTAAAATCCTGGAACCGATTCAAGAAGACCTAAACGAAGGAGGCTATTTTAAGCGGGCAAAAATCGCTGGTTGGGGAGATTTAAGCCACACGCTTGTTGAGGGAATTGGCGAGAATTCACTGCTGCGGGCTTCTGCTAAGCTGCCGCTGTTTACCCTGATCGACCACGTAGTGTTAAATGTTGAATCGGGCGATTTGTCAAGTGCTGTTAGTTGGTATCAAAAAATATTAGGTTTTGGGCCGCAGCAAAATTTTGACATTCAGACTGAGAAGTCGGCTTTACGCAGTCAAGTTATGGTGCACGCTGAAGGCGGGGTGCAATTCCCGATTAACGAACCGGCATCAGCTAATTCTCAAATTCAAGAGTTTTTGAGTGCAAATCGGGGGCCGGGAATTCAGCACATGGCTTTGCAAACTGCTGATATTGTAGGTGTTGTTGCCGATTTGCGATCGCGCGGTTTGTCTTTTCTGCCGGTTCCTCCAACATATTACTCCCAATTGCAGCAGCGACAAAACTATGTGCCGCCAGATTGGCAAGCAATTGCAGCTTGTCAAGTTTTGGCAGATTGGCAAGAAGAGACTCCCGCAGCGATGCTGCTGCAAATCTTTACCCAGCCAATTTTTGCAGAACCGACTTTCTTTTTCGAGATTATTGAGCGGCGAGTTACTTTGGTTAACGGCAAACAGGTGCAAGCTGGAGGTTTTGGGGCTGGGAATTTTCGGGCTTTGTTTGAGGCAATTGAACGGGAACAAATGAAGAGGGGAAGTTTGATCGATGATGGATAAAATTTCCACTTTTTAGGTCATGCGGGTCTGTCGAGCAGCATTGTTAGATCCGTCCACCCGTAAGCAATTTCCTTGAGTAGAACTCCTGCTCTATTTATTTGCTGTTCGTCCACTTTCTTACCTCCCAAAATCTCATAAAATCTACAGGCTGAATTATCTCTCAAAACCCAAACTAACATCGAATTTAAGTTTAATTGAGCCAGTTTTGCTGCAACTGTTACCACGAGTTTTCGTCCGATTCCTTGATGCTGATATTCCTGCAAAATATAGATCGCAAATAATTCTCCTTTATAAATATATTTGTTAGTTCGTTCGCAGCCGCCCGCAGCAAAGCCAACAATTTGTCCTAGTTCATTCTCAGCAACGCACACAAAATCTTCACTTTTTTCTGCGTTTACGAGGATTTCTCGCCAATTGCTTTCTCCCTTTTCATAGGATAACTGTGCCAGGTAATCTGCTGGTACGATTTTTCGGTAAGCTGTCCGCCAAGTGTCTACATTAACCCGTGCAATTGCACGTGCGTCAGCGATTTTAGCTTCTCTCACAATCATCAGAAAATACTCCTTTTCCGCCCTGCAATTCTATCTTCGAGTCTAGGCAAACTATGCGATCGCGCTCTTCTAGTTTAGCTCGATACAGCGCTCGATCGGCCTCTCCAATTAATCCCTCAATCGATAAACCAGCAGCAACCACAGCATTAGCGACCCCGATACTGAGAGTTACAAACTCACTTACCCTGGAAGCAGCGTGAAAAATTCCCGCTGCTTTCAAATCGCTGCGAATTGATTCAGCTAACCGCATTGCCCCTTTCACATCAGTCCGCGACAAAATTACCGCAAATTCTTCGCCGCCGTAGCGGGCCGCTAAATCGCCTCCCCGGTTAGCATTTCTCTCTAAAATTTTAGCCACTTTTTTTAAACATTCGTCGCCTCCTTGATGGCCGTAAAGATCGTTATAAAGTTTGAAAAAATCGATATCCAGCAAAATCAAAGACACTGGCTCTTTCTCTCTAGCCATCCGCTGCCATTCCGATTTAAATGTTTTGTCAAAACAGCGGCGGTTAGCAATCTGAGTCAGTCCGTCCACAGAAGCGAGCCGCTGCAATTCCAGGTTAGCTGCTTCTAATTCTAATTTGGCTTGTTCTAAAGCTAAATTTTGCCAAGCTAATTCTTTACTTTGCCGCTTTTCTTGTTCGTACAAAAATCGGATTGAAGATTCAGCTTCTTGCAATTCTTTCTCCGCATATTTGCGCTTGACAAACTGCCCTAATTGAGAACCGACAGCAGCCATCATTTGAAGCAAATCTTCATCCGGCGGCTGTTTTTCCCGGCAAAAAAAAGTCATTACCCCTACGACTTGACCGCTAGCGCGAATCGGGAAACCGAAGGCAGAGCGCAATCCTGCTTTAGCCGCTAAGTGCGATCGCACGAAATTGCCATCTTTAAGAATAAGCTGTGTTGCATCTAGATTGCCTATGGTATTAGAGGGGGAGAGGGGGAGAAGGGGAGAGGGGGAGAGGATTTGACGATTGTTCGATCGGGACTCGAAATATACAATTTAAATGCACAAAAGCTTATCCGTAATCCACTGCGGATAACTCGTGTTCCAAACTACTCCCGGCAAACCCGCACCCGGCTCTAGAGTAATCTGCTTGGAATGTTCCACAAACTCGCCAACTTCTGTCCCCCGCCACCAAACTCCCACTCGCAGCAGAAAAGGGATATTTTCAACAGCAGTATCTGGTGCAGCGAACAAAAATGGTACTTTGTCGCGCCTGTGTTCCGCATCAAATTTAGTCTCTTTTTCATCCGCAGGCGTCCAAAGTTCGCCGATATCCCACCCCAAACTTTCACAGATAGCTTGCAAAATTTTCGGAGTGGCGCTCTCTAAAGAACCAGATTCTGACATGATGCGAGCTACTGCATACTGTGCTGCTTGACGCTTTTTTGTCCGCTGTTCCTCGGTGATATCCCTGCCCGCACAGACAAAATCTTGTATGGTTTCGTTTTGTGAGTGCTTGCTTTCTATGCTTGTTTCGATAGTAGAGCAGGAAAATGCAACTGTCAGCTTTGAATTTTTTTTAGTGGTACAAGCTACTTTTACTTGATGCCAAGATTCTGTTTTAAGTTCAGCAGGTAGCTGGCTAACTTGACGCAATAATTCCTCGTCAGCCGCAATCATCGAGATGGGTTTACCGATTAATTCTGCTTCGGTATATCCAAATAATAGTTGTGTGGATTTATTCACTTTTTTAATTTTTCCCGATCGCGTTGTCACAAATAAAATATCATTTAGTTAGTTAATAACTTTATCAATATAATCGCGAGCCGCCGCCAAGTAATCTACTTTAATACTGTTTTCGTTCGCTGCCTGAAGCAGACTTTGCTGAAGAGAAGCAGTGTCTGTTACGTCTTCGCATAAAATAATTAATCTCTCTCTCTGGCTTAAGCTGTTCTTTCTGACCAAAAATATACAAATTTAGATACAAATAAGAGCCATCATTTAAAACTCTTGTTACTGATTTTAATTGGAAAGTTGGCTGTCGTTCTTCAAGAATATCGTCTAGCACTTCTTCAATTCCGATCGGTTCGGGAAAACTATCGCGCACATATTTTTCTTTTTCGACTCCATTAGGAATGTCGGCAAACTCTTGCAGGTTCAAGGATGTTTCTTGAATCTTCAGTTCTCGATCGACTGCCAGGTATTCAATTCGACGTAAAGATAACAGTTTGTCAAGCAGATTTTTAATATTTCTGGGGCTGATATGTAAGCTGAATGTTGGCAGCATTTCTTTATTGTAAAACATCAATCTCAAAGGTTGGCAGGTAAAGTTAGTTGTTGTTTGATGGCTACTTAGCTTATGCAACTGTTAGGATAAATCAATGTTTGTGAAAGCTCTACTTGCGCTCGCAATGACATAAATACGCGCTCGATGTGTAAGTACCAAGCTATTGATAGCGAGTTTTAACTATTGACAGGTGCCAGCAAATTTTACTGCTGATTAATTTAACCCAAGAGTAAATTGGACTCCTCTAATTTATTTTGTCTTTGACAAAGCTAGCAGAATATGAGTTCGATAAAAGGTTTTGAACAATCATTTAAACTCAGCCTCAACTCAGCCTAGATTTAGGGCTAGATTTACAGCGTATTCCAGGTTTATGAAGTAGGGACACGGCAGTGCCGTGTCCCTACGGCGGGATAGATCGATCGGCAGGTGTCCTTCATAAACGTGGAATCTGCTGCATGAACAATACGTAGCGGTTTGCACTATTTGTGCCGCACATCTTAATTTTAAATTCCCCGATATGGGTTGGTTACAACCGCTAAAGTTGAGGAGCGACACAGTTTAATTCAAATGTTTCCTTTAATAGACCTCTTGCAAAAATCCTTTTAATCAAATTCTGGAACGGGCAAGATGCCCATTCCACAAGAAAAAAAATTTTGTGGGATGGGCATCTTGCCCGTCCTAGTTATTTTTGCAAGAGGTCTAATTAGCACAATTCCTATAGACCTTACCTCCCCTAGATATTTGTGTCAATTTTTTTAAAGAAAGTGTTACCTTTTAGTGATATAATATCGAACAATTTGTATAAAATCTTAAAAATACTCTGCTAAATGCTGAGACTTATTACCGACTTTGACGGCCCGATTATGGACGTGTCCGATCGCTATTACCGAGTTTACCAGGAGTGTCTGGTCCAGACTCAACGCGAGGGGCAAGCAGTGCGCGAATTACCGAAAGCCGAGTTTTGGGACATGAAGCGCGCGCGGGTTCCCGAAACCGAAATCGGCATCCTCTCAGGATTAGACGCAGCCCAAGCCCGGGAATTTGCCCAGAAACGCCGTCAAACCGTCCATACGTTCCCCTACCTGATGTACGATCGACCAGTCCCCAGCGCTCTGGAAACCCTCGAAAAGGTGCAGCGCGCTGGAGTAGACTTAGCGGTGATGACCATGCGCCGCGTCAGGGAACTGGACGAAGCCTTCAACCGCTGCAATTTAGGGCATTTTTTCCCAGAAAACCGCCGCTATTGCCTTTCCAACGATTACGTCAAAACCGGGGATGTCAAAGATAAACCCCTGCTGATGGCAAAAGCTCTCGCCGAAATGCCACCGGCTTCTGACCTTTGGATGGTTGGGGATACGGAGGCAGATATTGTAGCAGCAAAAACGCACGGTGTCAAGGTAATTGGTGTTTTGTGCGGAATTCGCGATCGCACCCAACTAGAAATGCACCAACCGGATTTAATTGCTAACAATTTGAGCGAAGCAGTTGAGATTATTTTAGATAGTCAGTAGTCAGTAGTCAGTAGTCAGTAGTCAGTAGTCAGTAGTCATTAGTCAGTAGTCATTAGTCATTAGTCATTAGTCATTAGTCATTGGCAATTGTTAATTGGTAATTAGTAATTAGTAATTGGTAATTGTTAATTGTTAATTGGTAATTGGTAATTGGTAACAACTACTAACACCTAAAAACTACGAACCAACCACTAACAATTAATCAATAACAATAATTAACCACTGTCAACTGTCAACTGCCAACTGCCAACTGCCAACTGCCAACCGTCAACTGTCAACCGTCAACCGTCAACTGCCAACTGTCAACTGTCAACTGTCAACTGTCAACTGTCAACTGTCAACTGCCAACTGTCAACTGACTATCGCAGAAAACCGCTAACCAGCCACAGAATTAAAAACGTAAACAAAGCGATAAATTTCTCTGTTGTTATAAATGCCGTACTGACCAAAGGGCCCAAAAGGCCTCCCAGCACCAAGCCTATAACCAAGCCAGCCACAGTCAGCAGCACAGCCCGACCAAATTTTTGTTCCTTGCGATTAACAAAATAAAGACAAGAACCGACTCCAAGAGCCAGAGTCAACTGTAGTAAAGAATCATTAGCCGCCGGATAAATACTCAGTCCGCCTAACCCGACATACACCCCAGCCGGCCACAAAATGTCCGATCGACTAGGAGTATCGATCAGCCGCTGCAACCAAGCAGGGCTGCCCGACGGAGCAGACGGAGTAAAGTTTGGGGGTGCGGGAGTCAGCCGCTCGGGAAAGCGGATGCGTTCGGGTACTTTAATTTTACCTTCCTGTCGCTGGCGCAGGCGATCCATGAGGATCGCGTCATAAGCAACTTCGATCGATTCCAAACGTTTCTTGTCACCGCTGTACTGCTCGGCTAGACGTGTGCGGGCCTCTTGCACTTCATCAAAGGAAGCATCTTCATCGACTTCAAGCAGTTGATAGGGAGTTGGCTCACTCATCAGAATTATGGGTTTGAAACCCCGTCCTTCTAGGACGGCTTTACATTGAATTGAATCCCCTTGCGGGGTTGGGGGAGGTATGGTTGCCTCCCCGCCGGGATATGGTTGTCCCGTTCTCCTTTCGGAGTAAAGTTAGCTTGTCGGTCAATGTTTTAAGGGCTTGTTAGGCTGAAAGCACCGTCCCAGTGACCTTAGGACTGTTTAACTCTCAGCGATAGAGCGGAAAACTAGCTTCGCATTCTCCGGTATCGTGACCCAAAAAACGTAGTCTGTTAAAACTTAGGCTGGTCAGAATGGCTTGTTAGATTTCTCCTTCAAGCCTCATGCCTTTAGGCTGAGGTTCCTGACTGTAATAACCCGCTGAAGACTCTCGTTATAGAGCAATCTTAACAAGAGAGGAAAGCGGGGCGGGGCCTCTTGCCGCTTTCCCAAAAGTTTTGCTGCTAGTTTTTAGTGCTTTTTGACAGGAACCAGCAAACCTTACGAGGGTAGAAGGTAGAAAGTAGAAGGCATTCGGAAATTAAAGTTTTTCAATCCAAAGATTTTTATTTAGATTGTTATTTTTAGAGCAGGCAATCTAAAATTTTACCTTGTGCCGAATGCCTTCAGCAGGGACTTGTCCCGCAGGCGCTCACAATTCCCGACCACTGGACTTTTTTAAGTCGATCGCGGCGGTAGGAAAAAAAGCGAGCCGAGTCAGAATAAGTACAGAAAGGAGCGATCGCCAGTTGAGAAAGATCGATTCCCAACTGCTGCAATTGCAGAGCATTGCACAGGCGAACATCCAAGCGTACTTTTCCCGGTTCAGGATCGGCCGATACAGGCGTTGCGGGCAGTTGGTGCAAAAACTCGCAGATGCCGTCGGCTGTCGCACTAACGGCACTCTTGGGAGCAATCGTGGCTCCCAGTTCCGCAGCCACTTCCACAGATACCTGGTAAACCTTTCCAGCGATCGCCGGCCCCATAGCAATCTTCAGATTTTCTCTTTTACTGCCTTGCGCCACAAGTTGAGCGATCGCCTCTGGTAATATCTTAGCAGCAGTCCCGCGCCAACCCGCGTGAACTGCCGCAACGAGTCCAGTGCGATCGTCAGCAATCAGCACCGGCACGCAGTCTGCCGAGCAAACCCAAAGCGCCTCCAACTCCCGCACAGCCACCAAGCCATCAGCCGACTCATAGCTTTGGGGCGGGGTTTCCGGGCCCGGAGCCACAACCGGGGGCAACTCAGTGGTGTTGAGTACCGCATTGCCGTGTACCTGCTGGAGGCGGTAAACCCGGGCTCCGGGTTCGAGAATTTCCGTCAGCTCGATCGGCCCCCGCGGCGAGAAATCGCGCGTAAAAAAGCCGTGAGACCACCGGTCGAGCAAGCTGCAAGTCAGATAGGGCAAGCCTTCCCAGCTTTGCCAGTGCCAACCGGTACCGTCAGCTTGTCCGGCGCATTCAGAGTCGGGAAAATTTGTCAAGCGATCGCCAGCTAAAGTCATGAAACCCATCTATTTTTAAGCGAATCATTTGCCTTGTATTGTAAACAATCAACATTGAAAGCCGACTAAGTTTAAATGGACGATCGGCTTTCATCAAAAAATCGCGCTGAAGGAGGCCGTTTGTTTAAGGACGACCAACGCCCGAAATTTGGCATAACCCATCGCAAAAATTCGGCAAATAATTAACATAGACGAACACCAAAGCGCTATCATCAGTTTGGCGCTCGCAGACTCCTGAGCCAGTGCAATCAAGCTCGAAAAAACCAGGGCATCGATCGCGCGGCTCGACGCAGTAGCATTCAACCTTGTTCGATGCGCCAAAAAAATTGCCTCAAGCCCGGTAAAATCATTTAGGGCTGTAATAAAGATAAGGATTGCAATACATTTCGATCTTGACCGAAAATAATTTGGTCGCAACCCCGGATTCATCCGTGGAGCGAGAAAAAAGCTCCTCGCGGACGATCGCCAGCCCCCGGATTTATCAGTGGGGTAAAATCTCAAATCTAAAATCGATTGACTTCGATCTCCTTGCGCCCCCTGTTGAGTTGGGAAAAAAAAATCGTGAAACCACTTCCAGACAAGCAAATAACAGCCCATTTGAACACCAAACAGCAAAAAAACAACCCTACAGGCGCCCGGACTCGATCGCGCCTTTTGTCCGAGCGCTCACTGCTGGTGGGACTGGGTTGCCTTGCCAGTCTGGGACTGCTCAGCAAAGGCATAGTGTGGGCCCAAGCCGAAACTCCGCCAGCAGAACAAGCCGTCCCCAGCGCCGCAGACCTCCAGCCATTATTTGAAGCTCCTATCGCGCCCCCGGAACCCGAATTCAGCCAAGGGTCGCCAGAACCAGACCCTGCACCGCAGGCAGAAGTTCCGTACGTCGAGCCGGAGTACGCCAAACCGCCGTCCGAGCCGGAGTACGCCAGCGAACCACCTCCGACCCAATATTATCTGCCGGAACCCGCGCTGATTCCCCTGCCAGAAGCAACGGCCCAGGAGCCGCCTTTTGAAGCGCCAGTTAACCCAGCCCACGCAGAAACCGACCAAACAGACTACAGCGTTGGCGCTACCAGCGACTACGAAGCACCAGCAACAATAGAGTTTGCAGAACGATCGACCGGCTGCCAAGGAGTTGGCGGTTGTGCGCCTCCTCCTGTTTCCGAGCCAGTGACGGCAGATGCAGGAGAACCCAACTACAACCGGGAAACTCCGATCGCAGGCAACTCCTACATTGCACCTCCTCCTCCTCGAAATCTACCAGAAAGCCTTCCCGGGAATGCTCCGAGCCTTCCGGGCAATGTTCGGGAAACCGTTGCCGGAAATAGTAGCCCGAATGCTGTCAGTAAAATCGGTGAAGCCGTTCAAGAAATAGGCAGCCAGCTTTGGGGGGGTTCAAACCCGCCGGAATCTGCTTACGCACCCCCGGGCTACTCGGCTAACCCCGGCTACTCGGCAGACGCTGGATACTCGGCAGACGCTGGATACTCGGCTAACCCTGCATCTTACGGCGGCGGCGCTCCAGCGCCCAGCATGGGACTCGGGCCGATTCAAGTCGGTGCGATTAGTGTCAGCAGCGACAGCAATACAGGTTTTGCTTACTACAATCTCACGCCGCGTCCCGCAGGCTTGCCCGGAAATGGCAACAAAAGCTTGCTGTTTCCGCTATCTATTGCTGCGGAAATTACTTCGCCGTTTGGGTGGCGGACTCATCCGGTTATGGGCTACGGCAGGTTTCACACCGGAACTGACTTGGGAGCCCCGCTGGGAACCCCCGTACTGGCCGCCTATGCGGGTCAAGTGGCGATCGCCGATTGGTTGGGCGGCTACGGTTTGACGGTAGTTCTCAACCACAACAAAAAGTCTCAGGAAACTCTCTACGGACACCTTTCGGAACTGTTTGTGAAACCGGGAGAGTGGGTGAAACAGGGAGAGACGATCGGCCGCGTCGGCAGTACGGGAATGTCTACAGGGCCTCACCTCCACTTCGAGGTTCGGCAAATGACTGACCAGGGTTGGGTGGCGATCGACCCGGGCTCTCAGCTAGAATTCGCTCTGGCAAGAGCGATCGGCACTTTGGAAACCGCCAAAGTACCGCAAATGCCGAAAATGGTGGAAATACAAACCGCTAGCGGACTCAAGGATTTGGAAAACGATCTGCCCCAGCTTCCACCTCTGCCGCTGGGAATGGACATCGAAGTTCACAACCTCCAGCCGCCATTCCCGGAACTGTTAAAAGCTGACACTTCTAAGCCGAAAGACAAGCAAGCCTCCCAACCCAAAACTCAGAAGCAAGCTAGCAGGTAAAAATGGGGGCTTGGCTGGATTAATTTTTTTAGGGGCGCGCGAATAGCCCGCCCCGCAAGAAAATTTATCTTTTGTGGAACGGGCACGCAATCCCGTTGCTTTTCTTCGTTACCAGGCTCTTTCTGGGAACGAGGAAAAACCAATAAAAATGGGTAAATTGCAGCTTATGCTAATAGCGCAGCATTTGTGGGAATTAATTTTATTTCTGATTATTGTAGTCGGCCCGATTCCCTTAAGCTTGTCTCTTGCCTTCGAGAATCAGAACGAAAACAGTAACTGTTCGTTTCCCCATTTTCTACTCGTACTCCTGACGGGATGGAGCATTGCACAAGTTTGTACCGGCTTGATTTTAGGAAGTGCCGATCGCCTAAATATTGCTGCGGTAATTATAGCTGAAATTCTGATTTGTGCGATCGGCTTAATCGTCATTTATGCCAAAAACCAAACAGCTTTTACCTTCTCGCAGTGGTCGATTCCCCAACTTCAGCAACCTCGGGGTCTATCCGAATATCTAATTATTGGTGCCGCCGCTTTTTCAGGAGTTGTGCTGTGGCACACTCTAACAACCAAACCCACAACCAATTATGACTCATTGTGGTTTCACCTGCCTGCGATCGCCCGATGGTATCAAACCCATTCATTTACATTATTAGATGCCGCCGGAAATTGGATTTTTGAACACGAGCAAGCCCGAGTATATCCCTACAATTGGCACGTTTTGTCTGCTTTGTGCGTGCTCCCCTTCCGAGAAGACTTTCTCGCAGCTTGTCCCCTGCTAATTGCCTGGGTACTTGAGGGAATTGCAGTCTATCTATTGAGCTTAAAATTTGGAGCAAGCCGAATTCACGGCATGGCAGCATCATCTTTAGTATTGACAGTACCGATGGTACTCAACCAAGTTAACACCATTCACCCAGACTTACCGCTAGCCGCAATATTTACAGTCGGTTTGTATCTAGGTTTATCCTATCATAGCAGCCGATCGCAATCCGAACTTTCCCTATTTTTGGCAGCCGCAGGAATGCTAGCCGGAATAAAAATCACCGGTATAGTCTATGCAGCCTCACTTTTAGGAGGATTAGCAATATTAGAAATTAAAAGATTCGCCCTTAATAAAAAATCCATACTTGCTAATTTTAGAATTCGCTATTTTCTCAAACCAGTCTTGCTGTGCGGCATAGCTTCTTGCTTGCTTTTAGGAGGTTTTTGGTATGCGAGAAACTTGCTGCACGTTAATTATCCTGTGGGCGATGCCAGCGAGATTCAAATTCCCTTACAGCCTGTTCCCTTACCGTCTCCCGTACCATCGCCAACACCTACCCTACCGCCGTCCCCAACACCGACTGTACCATCGCCAACACCCACCCTACCGCCGTCCCCAACACCGACTGTACCATCGCCAACACCTACCATACCAGCGCCTCCGGCTTCGCCACTTTTAAAGATTTGGCAAAGCACTTTAGCAGCTCAATTTAATCCCACCAATATTTCCCACTGGCAAACTCTCGGCTTACAAATTATCATTAGATTGCAACTGCCATTTCTGGCGATCGCACTTCAGGTATTGGCAGCACCTCTGGCTTTGATCGAAGGTAAAACCAGAATAATCAATCAAAATAATATCATTTTAATTATACTTCTCGCCAGCACAGGAATTCTGTATTTAATTACACCTTACACGTCGGGTACTGCCGGAGAGTCGATCGGTCAACTCAGCCCTATACTAGGTTTTAACCTCAGATACGGATTTCCATTTTTAAGCGTATTCGCCGTCGCCGCAGCAGCTACAGCAACTCTCTTGAAAACTCCAAATCTAGTTGTTATGGCAGTGGTTTTGGTTAGTGGTTTGTTCGGAATTACTAACAACACAATTTTTGATTATATAAAAAATGCTTCCTTCACCGGAGATAGTATTGTTTGGGGAAGTTTGTTGATTGACAATTTTAAGTCTAACCCAGTAGAAGCTATTAATAGTATCTGGAAAATATTAGCTCCAAGTTGGCCATATATATTACCCGATCCGATATTTTATATTGTGTCAGTGACGCTGGCTGCGATATGGTTGAAAATTAATCCAGGCTTCGGATGGCTGAATCATCTATTTCCTACCCGAAAAAAGTTGATTTACATAGTGATAATTGGTGTTTGTATAGGATTGATAGTAATTGGTCATTGGAGGGAAAAGCGAGATTTGGCACGCACAGAACTGTATCGCGGTATTTACGAATATATTGATAAAAATACAGTACCAGATGAAAGAATAGGCTTCTTTTTGAGTTCCCGCAGCTACTTGTTTTACGGGAGAAATTTGGACAGACAAGTTTTATATGTGCCGTTTAGAGCCGATCGACTTTCGGCATGGATTGACAACCTCCGACAAAATAAAATTAGGACTGTGGGATTCGGGCCCCTGACTGAGACAGACAAGTACACCAGACAAGCTTTATCTTGGCTGACAAGTGCCGAGGGCCCGCTGCAACCAGTTTTCGGGAAAGATTTTAATACTGAGTCGGTGCTATATCGGTTGAAAAATTAAAAGTTATTAGTTATAATTCAATACGGTTCACTTAAGAGAGATCCCCCCTAACCCCCCTTAAAAAGCAGGGTGGTTTTATTGTGGGGAGAAGAAATCTGAAACGACAGAAAGCACCACTCAAAGCTCGCGTCTGGGACGC
>NZ_JAUBWA010000084.1:0-26969 GCF_036702825.1 Microcoleus sp. A003_D6
GCGTCCCAGACGCGAGCTTTGAGTGGTGCTTTCTGTCGTTTCAGATTTCTTCTCCCCACAATAAAACCACCCTGCTTGTTAAGGGGGGTTAGGGGGGATCTGACCCCTCTAATTCGCTACAAAGAACTAAGCCAAAAACTGAAATTGAGAACCGTTAACTGCCAAAGCAAACGGACTGGCCTGTTCAAATGAACCAGTAATTTCAAAGCTGTTGGTGTTTAAAACTATCCCCAAAATCCGTCCGTTTCTTTGGTTGAAAATCACCATATCATTAATAATTCCGTCGTTGTCGTAAGAGATCAGATTGTTGTCAGTGAAGAGGAGGTCTAGTTCTGTTAAACCGTCAGTCAAACCGATGCGATCGCCCTCGTCAAACCTAAAATCTGTAATGACATCGGCTCCATTGACTCCAAATTGTTCATCATTGCTTATGAGCACAAAGATATCAGAACCGGAGCCTCCTGTTAGCACGTCAACTCCCCGATCGCCCGCTAAGAAGTCGTTGCCGTCATTGCCGTCTAAATCGTCGTCTCCTTGCCCTCCGCGCAGGATATCGTTCCCCAACCCTCCAAAGATAATATCGTTTCCGGCGTCGCCCCTAACTACGTCGTTGCCCTCATTTCCATCCAGGCGATCGTTATCTTTCCCGCCATAAATTATGTCATTTCCGCCACCACCGCCGATCGCATCATTGCCGTTATTTCCTAACAGCCGTTCGTTGGAATCCGACGAACCTCCTATGGTATCGTTGCCGTCGAGTCCCCAAACTCCCCAGGGAAAAGACGACAAACTGCCATCCTCTACGTCAATTTCATCGGATGTAGCGAATCCCAAAAAACGCGGCCCCCCGCCCGCAAATACAGGAAATCCAGTCAGATCGCCGATGAGATTGTTAACCGTTAAAGCCATAACTATGTCCTTTCACAAATGCTGTTAGCTGTATTATATATTTTAATTCTTGGATTGCCAAATAGCAAGTTTATTTGGATTGTTTGCCAATTTTTATTTACTAGATTAGTGACTTGTCACCTGCTTGCCAATTGCCAATTACCAATTATCAATTACCAATTCCCAATTCCCAATTTCCAGGGCTGTGCCTCATTCAACCCAAACCTGCTATATATCTCGCCTCTGAGTCAAATAGCATGAGTTGCTGACACTATCCGCTACTGTCTACCGCTTATAATGGGTGTTACCCACTAGGTGCTAAACACGTTAATATCACCTATAACGTCGAGACTGAGAGGTTGTTTGTTAAGAAAAGTAAAAGTTTTTGGGCTGAGCGTCCGAGAAAACACCCAGTTTCCGATACCCACACACAAACTTTACAAACAGGATCTAAGTTCTTTACAAAGCCATAAATCGCCGATCGCTGACATTTTTTGGCAAAATCCACTGCTTTCAGGTGTTTTACTTATGTCTACTCCTAAATCGTCTTCCCATCAAAACAACAACTCCGTAAAATCACTGCCAGCGACAGATATCGTCCCAACAAAGCCAGACAGTAACAATCTGCCCAGCGAACCAAGTATAGAACAGCTACTGGAAGCTTTGGCGGGCCAAGTACCCAGTCAATCTTCTGAAAATGAACCCTTGAAAACGTGGAAACAAGATTTACAGCGATTGTTTCAATTTCTCGGCGACCGCCGCGTTTTAATCGCAGTAATGGAACCGGGAACTTTTGCCCTGCGTTACGCTAACGCAGCATTTTGTCGGTTGGCCGGTTCGGAGGAAACGTCCTTGGCAACTCAATCTACCAACGGTTGGTTTGCAGAAACCAGCATCACTCTGCTGGAACTGTTCGAGGATTGGGACGCGAAAACAGCAGAACAATTGTACCGCCGCCACCTTTTGCACTGGGTATTTAAGCAATATTATCAAATTGACCTCGACAGTTTGCGGGTGCTAGACGAGCCTGTCACGGCGAGTGTAAAAAACCCCAAACACCGAGAACCTAGATTTATTGAGTTTTGGCTGGGTTCGGAACAGTTGAAAATTACTCGAATTGACTCCAAAATAGATGAATTTGCGGATTTTTCTTTAATATTAATGCCTGTTGCAGAACGGGAAGCTTGGCTGATGCAGCCGAATCAACTGGCAAATTTAACAGATCGATTGCAGTTGGATAATTACCGGGTAGAAGGTTTGCTGCTGCTAGAAGGTTTTGATGTCACCGTGCAGGAGCAAATTCGGCGCCTGACTCAGTTATTGATCGATCGCGATTCGATGCTGCGGCCTGACAAATTTGAGAGAATCGATCGGTGTTTGCGATCGCTCTTCAATGCTGACGGCACTTTGCTGCTGCGCCCCGAGGGCGACCAGGTACAGCTATTACTTCCAAAAGACGGCCAACATTTGCAGCCGATTCTTTATTCAATGAACTCCCTAGAAGCTTCTCACTTTTTGAAGGCCACAGCAGCAAATCAAGTTTGGAACGTCCCAGACTTGCGGAGGGAGTGCGAAACCGAGTGCGATCGAACTTTGCGGAAAATGGGGACTCGATCGATGCTGCTGATACCCCTGGTAGTCAAATCAATCACCCGCGAGGGGTGCGGGCAGCGGATTTTGGGTGTGGTGGGGCTGTTGTGCGATCGGCCCCACCACTTCAACGGCATTGACGCTCAACACGCCCAAGAACTCATTCCCGCCTTCATTGCAGCCCTGCGGCAAGCCATCCAAGAGCGGTTTACCCACATTCACAACATCCACCCCGCAGTCGAGTGGCGGTTCGCCCAAGAAGCAGAAAGGCGAAGTTGGGGACTGCCCCCAGAAACAATCGTATTTGCTGACGTTCATCCGCTGTACGGAATTTCCGACATTCGCGGTTCTAGCGACGAAAGAAACCGAGCCATTCAAACTGATTTGCTCGAACAATTCCGCTTAGGTTTAGTCATAGCCGATGCCCTTTGCCAAACACAAACTACCCACCTCGGCGAGCAACTGCGGCTCGACTTGCTCGACTACATCCAGCATTTAAAAGAAAAAGTAACAGTCGATATGGAAGTACGGGCTGCGGAGTATTTGAGCGAACGTTTGGAAGTATATTTTGACTATTTCGTGCAGTGCAGCCCGAAAGTTCAGGAAGCAGTTGAAGCTTACCGAGAAGCTTGTGAAAACGAACACAACTGCGTTTACAGCGATCGCACCCGTTACGACCAAATGCTGAACCTAATCAGCACCAAACTCCAAGAAACCTGGGCCCGCTGGCAAGAAAAAATGCAGCAAATTCTTCCCCACTATTGCGACATCGAATGCACCGACGGCATCGATCACATGATGTATGTAGGAAAATCGATCGACCCCAAATTTAGCCAGTTTCACCTGCACAGTTTGCGGTACGAACAACTGCGAGCAATTTGCGACTGCGGCCGCACAGTTTTTCGCCTGCAAGCCGAGTCTCAAATTAACATGGAACTCGCACATTTAGTCTTAGTGCAGAATACCACTATCGACATTTTTCACAACGAAAACACCGAAAAAATGTTTGATGTTAAAGGCACTCGCGACATCCGCTACGAACTCGTCAAAAAGCGGATCGAAAAAGCCGTTGACAAAGACGTACAAGAACGAATTACCCAGCCAGGAATGTTAACGGTAGTTTATTCAGCCGAAGACGAGTGGGAAGAGTACCAACAATACTTGCGCTACTTGTCTCGCGAAGGTTGGGTAGAGCCAAAAGTTCAGACGGGCATGGTAGAATCGCTGCAAGGAGTCAGCGGTTTGAAATTCGCCCGCGTCCGCATTTTACCGGAACCCGAATCAATTGTTCATGTCAGTGAAGTTACCGTAGTCAGCGATTGAGAACCCGTTCAATTGCCTGTTTTAGGCGGAGTGCGATCGCTCCCATCTCCTGCTGTTCTAGGCAGAGCGCGATCGCTCCCCTCCCCCTGAAAAACGGTGCAGCGAAAGCATTTGGGACTCATACACAAGACCTGTATTACATTTAAGATGTTTGTTGACACCAACGAGCAAGCCCACATTTTCACTTAGTGTATATTCCGCGTGATTGGGAATTGCCAAATACACGCTCGGAATCACACAAAATCTAGATTAAGTAGTGTTAATATAATGATAATTAGCTCCTGTAGTTTATAAGTTAAGTGATGTTAACCTTATCAGAATACCAAATAAATTCTACTCTGCACGAAGGAGTAGAAACAATAATCTATCGCGGACAAACACCGACAGACGCGCCCCCAGCAATTCTGAAAGTCCTCAAAGCCGAATATCCCACCCTCGAAGCCATTACCAGACTCAAACACGAATATCAAATCCGCCAAAATTTAGACAGCGAGCAAATCGTCAAAGCCATCACTCTCGAAACATTTGACCACCGATTAGGAATCGTTTTAGAAGACTTTGGCGGCGAATCCCTCGCAAAAATGCTGGAAAGAGAGACATTGAGCCTGCAAGCAAATTTAAACATCGCCATCCAAATTGTCAAAGCCTTACAATACCTGCATTTTCAGCAGATTATTCACAAAGACATCAAACCCAGCAACATCATAATCAACTCGCAAACAAAACAAGTAAAACTCACCGACTTCGGCATTGCCACAAAACTCAACAAAGAAAACCCGCAATTCAACAATCCCAACTCAGTCGAAGGCACATTAGCCTATATGTCACCCGAACAAACCGGGAGAATGAACCGCACCCTCGACTACCGCACCGACTTTTATTCCCTGGGCATCACATTATATGAAATGCTGACCGGAAAATTGCCTTTCCGCAGCAACGACCCCTTAGAAATAGTTTACAGCCACATCGCAGTTCAACCAATATATCCCCATCAAATCACTTCAGAAATACCTGTCGCCATCTCTGAGATAGTGATGAAATTGCTGGCAAAAAATGCCGAAGATCGATATCAAAGTGCGGCCGGATTGTTAGCCGACTTAGAAATTTCTTTGCATCAGTTAGAAACCAGCGGACAAATTGCCGACTTCATCCCCGGACGCTTAGATATTCTCAGCCAATTGTTAATCCCCCAAAAATTGTACGGTAGGGAAAATCAGGTTAATGAATTGCTAGCAGCATTTGAACGTGTAAGAGCGGGTTTATCCAACAATTTGTTAGAAAAACCAGCAACCTTAGAACAAAATTCGACCCCATCAGGAACCAGCGAATTAATGCTAGTATCAGGCTACTCAGGCATCGGTAAATCAGCCGTAGTCAACGAAGTTAGCAAACCAATTACCAGGTCAAAAGGTTACTTCATCAGCGGCAAATTTGACCAATTCAAACGCAACATTCCTTATGCCTCATTAATCCAAGCATTTAACTCCTTGCTGCGGCAATTGCTAACAGAAAGTACACTTTCATTAGAAATATGGCGTACTAAAATTTCAACAGCAGTGGGAACAGACGGTCAAGTAATTGTCGATGTAATTCCAGAAGTTGAATTAATCATCGGCAAACAGCCAGAAGTGCCAGAACTCGCCCCTGTAGAATCGCAAAATCGCTTCAATCGGGTATTCAAAGAATTTATTCGCGTTTTCGCGCAAAAAGCACACCCCCTAGTGATTTTTTTAGACGATTTGCAGTGGGCAGATTCAGCAACATTAAAGTTAATGCAAATACTGATAACTGACCCTAACCAGGAATATTTGTTGCTAATCGGTGCCTATCGAGACAATGAAGTTAGTCCGACCCACCCCTTAATTCAGACTGTAGAAGAAATTGAAAAAACTGGTACCATAGTCAACAATATCGTGTTGCAACCGCTGGATTTAGCAAATGTCACTGAATTAGTCGCTGAAACACTCAACAGTTGCACAGAAAAAGTAACAAATCTAGCCGATTTAATCTGGAATAAAACGGGTGGCAATCCTTTTTTCTTGACCCAATTACTCCAAGCACTTTATCAAGACTCTCTTTTGAAATTTGAATTTAATCACATTACAAATGAGGTAAGTCAAAGTGGCTGGTATTGGAGTATTGATGAAATCCAAGCCATTGGAATCACCGATAAAAGTGTGGTGGAACTGGTAGCTTCTCGCATTGAAAAGCTGCCCGCACCCACGCAAGAAGTGTTGAAGCTAGCAGCTTGCGTGGGAGATAAATTTGCTCTAGATGTGCTGTCACTTGTTAGCGAAAAGTCAGCTAATACTACAGCAACTGAACTTTATTCAGCTTTACAAGCAGGGTTGATTCTGCCCTTGAGCGATGCTTATCGCATTCCTTTAGTTTTCGATAGAGCCGAATCAATCAATCTCAAGTTAGACACTTCGCGGGTTAGTTACAAATTTTTGCACGATCGCGTCCAGCAAGCCGCCTATTCGCTAATTCCCGAAGATCAAAAGCAATTTACCCATTTAAAAGTCGGTCAATTACTGTTACAGAATACTCCCCCAGACAAGCTCGAAGAAAACATCTTTGATATTGTCAATCAATTGAATGTCGGAATTGACACGATTACCCAGCCAGTGGAAAAAAATGATTTAGCAAGATTAAATTTAACGGCTGGGCGCAAGGCAAAAGCCGCGAGTGCTTATGAAGCTGCTGTTAGGTATTTGCGGGTGGCTATGGAATTATTGCCAGCGGATTGTTGGCAAAGTCAGTATGACTTAACATTAGCAATTTACGAGTCAACAGCAGAAGCTGAATACTTAAATGTTAACTATGAAGATTCAAAAAAACTGGTCGATATCGTACTGCAAAAAGCTAACAATTTGCTGGAAAAAATGAATGTTTATGAACTTCAAATCCAGTCTTACAATGCTCAAATTAGAGTTGTAGAAGCACTAAATACAGGACTGGAAGTGCTGAAACTGTTAGGCATTTCTTTTCCTCAAAACCCCAACGCGCTAAATATTGTGGCGGGATTGATGAAGACAAAACTGAGCTTGGGATTGAAACGAATTGAGGATTTAGCTAACTTGCCAGAAATGACAGATCCCAATCAACAAGCAGCCATGCGGATTTTATCAGGGATTATCAGCACTGCTGTTCAGGGAAAACCCCGCCTGGTACCACTGCTGGCATTTAGGATGGTCAAGCTGTGCATTAAATATGGCAATTCGCCTTATGCAAGTATTGCCTACCTTTATTATGGCGTAGTTATGTGCCGGCTAGGGGACATTAGTTTGGCATACCAATGCGGTCAACTGGCCATTAGGATGTTAGACAAATCTCCATCCCGTTCAATGAAAAGTAGAGTTTATACACTCTTGGGTTGTTTTATTCTACACTGGAAAACCGAGCTTTGCTCAGGATTAAGCGTTCTCAAGGAAGGTTTTCAAACTGGGATGGAAACTGGAGAATTAGAATATGCGAGTTATTGTATAGGTCAATATTGCTTCAAAAAAATGTCGATAGGAGAGCCTCTAGATTTGGTGGATCAGGAGACGGGTAAATATATGAAACTAATGCAGCAATCTCAACTAGAAATGGCTGTACAGTATCTAAGTATAGGCAGGCAGACAACCCTCAATTTGCGCGGTCAAGCTGTCGAACCCTGCCATTTAGTCGGTGATAAATTTAATGAAGTCAAAACGCTCCCCGTTTTAATAGAATCTAAAAACTTTTTTTTAGTGAGTTTGGTTTATCATGCCAAAACTCAGCTTAATTTTATCTTCAGAAACTACGCGGAAGCCTTAGAAAATTCAAGGTTATTTGAGAAATATGAAGAAGCGGTAGCCGGATTTTATGTAGTTTCCCTGAATAATTTTTACTCTTCTATAAGTCTTCTCGCTTTGTATCCCCAAGCTGAGAAAGGGGAACAAAAGCAATATCTGAAAAAAGTGCGGCGAAACCAAAGGAAGATGAAAAAATGGGCAGTTGATGCTCCGATGAATTATCAACACAAATACGACTTGGTAGCAGCCGAGAAAGCGCGAGTGTTGGGGAAAAATACCGAAGCAATGGATTTGTACGATCGCGCAATTGATGGAGCTGCCCAAAACGGTTACATTCAAGAAGAAGCATTAGCCTATGAATTAGCAGGAGAATTTTATCAAGCTTTGGGTAAAGAGATAGTTTCTCAAGCATATCTGACTAAAGCCTATTATGGATATATCCATTGGGGAGCTACAGCTAAAGTTAAACATTTAGAATCAACACATCCTTTCTTAGCAGCACAGACGCGCACTATTCAAACCCCAACTCTCAATGTCACGCGCACTGCCACGGGAAATACTACCAGTAGTAGTTTAGGCGATTTCTTGGACTTAGCTACTTTTATTAAGTCGGCGCAAGCCATTAACGGTGAAATTGTTCTCGAAAAATTGTTGACCAAATTAATCAAAATTATTTTAGAAAATGCGGCGGCTCAAAAAGTAGTGCTGCTGCTGCTGAAAAACGATATCCTCTGCATAGAAGCTACTGGCAGTTTTCTGGATGAGAAAGTGACACTCTTACCCTCTATTCCCGTAGAAAATCGTCAAGATGTTCCCCTGTCTGCGATCAATTACGTACACCGCAGTCAAAAGCATCTGGTTTTAGACAATGCGACTGTCGCCGAACCTTTTAATGGGGATAACTACATTCAGAAATATCAACCAAAATCAATTCTGTGTTTGCCGATTATTTATCAATCTCAGCGGCGCGGAATTATTTATCTAGAAAACGCTTTGACAGTAGGAGCTTTTACAGCAGAGAGAGTAGAAGTATTCAAAGTGTTAATTTCTCAAGTTGCTATTGCTGTAGAAAATGCTGGTTTGTACGCGCGCGAGAAAGAAAAATCTCAACAGTTAGAAAAATCTTTCAATGAATTGCAACAGGCGCAACTGCAACTCATTCAAAGCGAAAAAATGTCGGCTTTGGGCAACTTGATTGCAGGGGTTGCTCACGAAATTAACAATCCGCTGGGTTTTATTGCGGGCAATATTGATGCTGCTGCTGAGGCTAGCTTAGATTTGATTGATTACTTGCAACTTTACCAAGAAAAATTTCCTACTCCGGGAGATGAGTTAGAGGATAAAGCCTCGGAGATTGATTTAGAATATTTGATAGAAGATTTGCCAAAAATGCTTTTATCTATGAAATCAGGTACAGAGCGCATTCGCAATATTAGCACGTCTTTGAGGACTTTTTCCCGCGCTGACAGTGCGAATAAAGTGTCAGCAAATATTCATGAGGGCATCGACAGCACTTTGATGATTTTACAGTATCGCCTAAAAGCTAAAGATACCCGCCCCGCGATTAAAATTATCAAAGAATATGGAGATATCCCGCCAGTTAAATGTTATTTTGGGCAACTGAATCAGGTATTTATGAATTTGTTGGCAAATGCGATCGAGTGTTTTGACGAATCCAATCAGGGCCGCACTTTCGCTGAAATTAAAGCTTTACCGAATACGATCGCCATTATCACCCATGTCTCACAGGATAACAAGAGTGTGGTGATTCGCATCAAAGATAACGGGCAAGGGATGTCATCGGAGGTGAAGGCGAAAATATTTGACCATTTATTTACTACGAAAGGAGTAGGAAAAGGTACGGGTTTGGGGCTGTCTATCAGCAGGCAAATTGTGGAAGAAACCCACGGCGGTAAACTAACTTGCGAATCGGTTTTGGGTGAAGGTTCGGAATTTGCGATCGAAGTGCCGCTGGATTAAGAGACTCGGCGGTTGAAACCGCGTCTACACAAACGAAGTCTGCCTCCGCAGACTAAGAGGTAGTAACACAAATTGTAAAATTTGTCAATCTATAATTATCTCTTAAAAAGTCCGCTGTTCGCAGTCTGCATTCGGCAGTATGCGGTTACATTATTAGCTAAATGTAATAAGTGTATTTGATAGGAGTTTTGCCAGTGAATGCTGCCGAACAAGCCAAAAATATAGAACTTACGAGCAAAATTGCTGCGGTGGTTAATTTATTCAAGTCCGAATTCCCGGATGCGAAAGTCGATTTGAAACCTTGGATGAATGATGAGGATACCAGGGAACTTGTCGATCCAGATTCTATAGACATTGGCTTTCATTTCCCCGGTAGAAGTCGCTTGTTGCAAAGCCGCAGCATTTTGATTCAAATCCGATTTTACCAAGATCCGGTGGAAGGATATCGGCGGGCGATCGGAGTTGAGGCCGCCGGTTACGATCATAGCGGTCAGCAGTGGCACTTTTCTACTGTGGAAAATTGGAATTTTCTGGGCCTAACCGAACCTGCGGTGGAGTCGGCGCAAAAACTCAAAGACTTTTGCCAGCAGATATTTGATTTGTTTAATCAGTCAATCGATTTTAGATTTTAGATTTTAGATTTTAGATTGAAGGTCATTCGGCGATTGAAATCGCTTCTTGTCGAACGAAGTCCGCTCCAAGCGGACTAAGAAATAAGCTGGATTTGGTATTAGTCCCGATTATCGCAATTGTCGATCGACCTACAGCCAACTGCATAAGTAGATTTGTAAGTAGTAGATCGCTTGCCAAACAAAGTATAGCGGTTATCGCGGACTTGTTCGTACAGGCGATCGCCCATCCACTTCATCCCCGGCATTGCCCGGTAAGCAGCCACAAACACCTCGCCAGCAGGCAATATTCTGCCGATTTCTTCTGCCGCATCGCTGCCTTGCCAGCGCCGTTCTGGGGTGTTGCTATCTATCAAAATCATTCCCATTTCGCAGTCGCCAGAAGTTATCCCAAAGCGCTTTAATTCCTCTAAATCTTGCATAGAAATATACTCAAAATTATTGCCTTGGTCTAAGTTTTCTAGTAACTGCACCAAGGTAACGCAGAGATTGCAATTGCCGTCGTAAATTACGTTATATTTCATGGTTGTGGGGAAGAATGAATGGGGCATTGGGCATTGGGCATGGGGCATGGGGAATTGGGAATGGGGCATTGGGCATTGGGCATTGGGCATTGGGCATTGGGAATTGGGCATGGGGCATGGGGAATTGGGAATGGGGCATTGGGCATTGGGCATTGGGCATTGGGCATTGGGCATTGGGCATTGGGCATTGGGAATGGGTAATTGGTAGTAAATAATTACTGACAACTGACAACTGACAACTGACAACTGACAACTGACTACTAACTACTGACTACTGACTACTGACTACTGACTACAGGAATCTCGATCGCAAATTCCGTACCTTGACCTGGTGCAGAATCGCATTTAAGCTGCCCGCCGTGCTTTTCCACCACAATTTGATAGCTGATCGACAGCCCCAAACCAGTACCTTTACCAGGTTCTTTCGTAGTAAAAAACGGATCGAACAGCCTTTCGTGAACATCTATCGGAATCCCCGGCCCGTTGTCAGCAATCCGAATCACAATATGAGAAGGATGCCGAATTGAATCATCAGAAACAGGAGAATCTGCCTGCATCAAAGCATCCTGTTCGTACTTTACATCCGTACAAATCCGCAGCGTCGGCGAAGGACAATAAGGAATAGGCGCCAGTTCCCCCTCCGCCCAATTTCCGGTTTCCATAGCCTCTTCCAAAGCATCAATTGCATTGCCGATAATATTCATAAAAACTTGATTCAACTGTCCCGCATAACACTGTACGCGGGGCAAAGTACCGAACTCTTTGAGCAGCACAATTTTAGGATGCCCTGCGGTTTCTTTCAACCTGTGCTGCAAAATCAACAAAGTGCTTTCAATCCCTTCGTGAATATCCACCTGTTTTTGCTCGGCTTCATCCAAGCGCGAGAAATTCTTCAGCGACAGCACAATTTGGCGAATTCGCTCTGCTCCCATTTTCATCGAATTTAACAGCTTCGGCAAATCTGCGAGCATAAAATTCAAATCGATATCATCTATCTCTTGTTGAATTGCCGTTGCTGGATGCGGGTATTCCTGCTGGTAAAGTTGCAGCATTTTTAGCAAGTCTTTAAAGTAATCGTTAGCGTGCATGACGTTGCCGTAAATAAAGCTAACTGGATTGTTAATTTCGTGAGCAACGCCAGCGACTAATTGCCCCAAACTTACCATTTTTTCATTTTGAACCATCATGCTTTGAGTTTTATGCACGTCCCGCAGGGCTTTTGCCAATTCTTGATTCTTACTCCTCAATTGACTTTCGGAAAGCTGCACCGCTTCTTCGGCGTGTTTGCGATCGGTAATATCTTTGCGAATTGCTACATATTGATGGGGTTCTCCGCTGGTATTTAAGCAAGGTACAATCGTAGTATCCAGCCAAAAATATGTGCCGTCTTTAGCTTGATTTTTCATTTCTCCCCGCCAAACCTTTCCCTGGCGGATAGTTGACCAAAGCTGCTTGAAAAAATCTGCTGGGTGATAGCCAGAATTGACAAGTCTGTGGGTTTTGCCGATCAGTTCTTCTCGGGAATATTTAAATTGTTCGCAAAATTGGTCGTTGACATAGGTAATGGCTCCAAATTCGTCGGTATTCGAGACAATTGCCGATTGATCCAATGCAAATTTTTCAAATTCCAACTCTTTGAGAGTTTGGCGCAATTCTGCTTCGGCTTGTTTGCGATCGCTAATATCGGTAATCATCCGCAAAACCCCTGAAAATTTGCCCTCAGCGTCGAACATCGGCGTCGCCGAGACGATCGCCCACAAGTGAGATCCGTCTTTGCGAGTAAACTTAAAATCGTGGCGTTCGCGAATGCCTTCCCGCCTGCGCTGGACGTAACTTTCAGCTATTTCCCTAGACTCTCCGTCAATAAACTCAAATAGCGATCGCCCCAGCATTTCCTCCACAGTATAACCCAGCATTTCGGCCATCCGAGAGTTAGCAAAAGTCGTGATACTTTCGCTGTCAAACATCCAAACGCCCTCCGAAGCCGTCTCGACAATGCAGCGGTAATAATTCTCGCTCTTCCTGAGCACTTCCTCTGTCTGTTTGCGATCGCTAATATCAGTGTGCACCGCTATAAAACCTTCGAGTTCCCCTGTTTCTTGATAAATTGGGGCGATCGAAAGCGCCACCCAATAACCCTTTCCATCCTTGCTGTAATTGTAAATTTCCTGATTAAACGGCACACCAGCAGCCAAAGCCGATCGCAATTCAGCAATAGCTAGCGGGTCTGTTTGAGGGCCTTGGAGTACATCTCCCGGTTTTTTTCCCTGCATTTCTGCCAGCACGTAACCGCTAATCCGAGTAAATCCTTCATTCACCCATTCAATGCAGCCTTGAGCATCAGTAATAATCACACCATTTTGCGTTTTTTGAGCCACAATTGCCAAGCGCGACAATTCTGTTTCAGTTTTTTTGCTTTCCGTAATATCTTCAGCAATACACAGAATGTACTTAGGCGCGCCAGAATCGTCAAACAAAGGAACTTTTTTCGCGTGCAAAATCCGCTTGCCACGGCGCGGAAGTTGGATGGTTTCTTCTGGCAAATCGACGCCTTTTCTAGTTGCAAACACTTCTAAATCTTGTGCTTGCAAGTAATTCGCCTGCTCTGCTTCCAACAAGTCAGCAGCATTGTTTCCCAACACTTCATCGCTCGAATAGCCAAACAACTCTTCGCTAGCAGTATTCCAATAAATAAATCTTTGTTCCACAGCATCTTTGATAAAGACACTAACCGGCAGATTTTGCAGTACCGCATTCAGAAAATCTTGAGTGTTTCGCAGGTTTTCCTCAGCTCGCTTTCGCTCCGTAATATCCAATATCACTCCGTCGAGATAAACAACCCGAGACAGAGAATTTGCGATCGGGGAAACCGGGGAAACCCGTGCTGCCAAAAATCCCTCAATTTCCCCTTCTATCTCTTGTCTTCCTCTACCCTCCTGGGCCTCGCAGCAAACAGCTTGACCTTTTTCGTAAACCCAGCTAATCTCGCCGTCAGCCCGGACAATCCGGTATTCAAGGATGTACGGAGTTCTAGTTGCTACACTTTTTTTGACAGCAGCATCCACATTTTTGCGGTCTTGAGGATGGATAATGCTGGCAAAAGAACGGACGCGATCGTTGATAAAATCAGAAGATGGATAGCCTGATATTTCTTGAACGGCATCGCTCAAAAACGCCATTGTCCGTATTAATTCCCCGTCGGGGCTCGTACAGTCGCAGGTACAGCGGTAGACAGCACCGGGAATATTAGCTACTAAATTTTTATATTTTTCTTCGCTGCTTAGCAAAGATGAGCCGTCTTCGTTATTGCGATCGCCGTTCTTAAATTTAGAAGAATTCGAGGAAATTTGCATGATTTTTTTCACTTGTGAGTGCTGGTGCAAGTGTTAGAGTAGATGACCGTATAAAAAGTGAATTTAATTTGCGAAATAATACGCTATCAATTAATATAGTACAAAATTACTTCTGCGAACATTCAGAAAACTTGATAGCGACGAATAGGCAGAGCTAATGAATGCTCTTATGTAGAGGGAAAAAGGCAGTTCGGCAACGGATTGTCTAACGGATTTAACGGATGCAAACGGATGGATGTTCAGGAAAGATTTTTCCGATTCTCCCCATCTCCCACTCTCCCCATCTCCCCCTCTCCCCATCTCCCCCTCTCCCCTCTCCCCTTCTCCCACTCTCCCACTCCCCCCATCTCCCAATCCCCCACTCCCCCCTATCCGGCTCTCCATCTCGTTACAATAAGATTAAGTTGCCTTGCTACCGATCGCCCCTCAAACAAAACATCATGACTCAACCACAACCCCGGATTTGCATTCTCGGCGGAGGCTTCGGCGGACTCTACACAGCCCTGCGCTTGAGTCAGTTACCCTTCTCCAAAACCGAAAAACCCGAAATTGTTCTAGTCGATCGCCGCGATCGATTTTTGTTCGTTCCCCTGCTGTACGAACTCCTGACAGGCGAACTCCAAACCTGGGAAATTGCGCCACCGTTTGCGGAACTCTTGAAAAATACAGGCGTGCGCTTTTGTCAAGGTACTGTCTCCGGCATCGATGTCGAGGAAAAGCGAGTGCAGTTGCACGACGGGCCAGAAATTCCGTGCGATCGCCTCGTTTTAGCTTTAGGCGGCGAAACACCGCTAGATACGGTCAAAGGTGCTGTTGAATACGCTTATTCGTTCCGCAGCCTCGACGACGCCTACCGTTTAGAAGAAAGACTGCGGTTTCTCGAAGCCAGCAACACCGACAAAATTCGGGTTGCGATCGTCGGTGCCGGTTATTCGGGAGTAGAATTAGCTTGTAAATTAGCCGATCGACTCGGAGACAAAGGTCGCGTGCGGTTAGTCGAGCAAAGCGACATGATTTTGCAGACATCACCGGAGTTTAACCGCGAAGCCGCCAACAAAGCTTTAGAAAAACGGAAAGTGTGGATCGACTTAGAAACAACAGTAGAGGCGATCGAAGCGGACACAATATCTTTACTTTACAAAGGACAATTAGATATTCTCCCCGTAGACATAGTATTGTGGACAGTAGGAACTCAAGTTAGTCAAGCAGTGCGATCGCTACCCCTCAAACAAAACCGCCGCGGTCAACTAACAGTCAATCCGCAGATGCAAATTATCGACCATCCAGACATATTTGCCTTGGGAGACTTAGCAGAATGTCACGATGCAACAGGTCAAAAAGTCCCCGCAACAGCCCAAACAGCCTTCCAGCAAGCTGACTACACCGCCTGGAACATTTGGGCATCCCTCACCGGCCGCCCATTACTTCCTTTCCGCTATCAGCAGCTAGGAGAAATGATGACATTAGGAATTGACAGCGCCACCCTCGCCGGTTCAGGAATTAAACTCGACGGACAACTAGCACACATTGCTCGCCGTTTAGCTTATCTCTATCGGATGCCAACATTTGAACATCAAGTAAAAGTTGGTTTCAATTGGATTAGCAAACCCATTCAAGAACTGCTGAAAAGTTAATCGATGCTTTTTCAAATAGATTGGCAACAGGCAAGATGCCTGTTCCACAAAAATTCAATGTTCTTCTGGAATGGGGATCTTGGCCGGCAACAGGCAAGATGCCTGTTCCACAAAAATTCAATGTTCTTGTGGAATGGGGATCTTGGCCGGCAACAGGCAAGATGCCTGTTCCACAAAAATTCAATATTCTTGTGGAATGGGGATCTTGGCCGGCAACAGGCAAGATGCCTGTTCCACAAAAATTCAATGTTCTTGTGGAATGGGGATCTTGGCCGGCAACAGGCAAGATGCCTGTTCCACAAAAATTCAATATTCTTGTGGAATGGGGATCTTGGCCGGCAACAGGCAAGATGCCTGTTCCACAAAAATTCAATGTTCTTGTGGAATGGGCATCTTGCCCGTTCCTATAGAAAATCTTAGGGAAAATACAAAATGCAAACTTCCACATTTCAACAGCCAAAAACCGAACTTCCGCCGCTAATCGAGCGGGAAATTCTTTTCGGCAACCCCGAAAAAACTCGCCCCAGCCTTTCACCAGATGGCAAGTATCTCGCCTACATTGCACCCGACGAAAACAACGTCTTGCAAGTGCGACTCCGTATCGTAGGTCAAGCAGATGACCGCCAACTAACAGCCGATAAAAAACGCGGCATCCGCATCTTTTTCTGGACTTACAGCGGCGAAGATCTCATTTATCAGCAAGATATTGATGGTGATGAAAGCTGGCATTTCTTCTCAGTCAATATCCAGTCAAATCTCGTTCGCGACTTGACACCATTTCAAGGCATTCAAGCTCAGCCGATCGCCATTGACCACAATTTCCCCAATGAAATCTTAGTGGGAATGAACATTAGCGATCGTCGCAAACACGATGTTTACCGCATCAACCTCAAAAATGGTGCCGTTGAACTCGACACCAAAAACCCAGGTAACATCCTCAGTCGGACTTGGACTGCTGACGCCCAATTTCAAGTGCGGGCGGCCACAGCCACAACTGCCGACGGCGGCTCAGAATTGGTGTTTCGGGAAACTGTACAGAAGTCTTGGGAAAGCCTGCGAAGCTGGGGGCCCGACGACGAAGGCGGTGCCGTTATGTTCTCAGAAAACGGCAAAATTCTTTACATCATCGGCAATCACGATGCTAACGGCAAACGTTTGATCGCACTCGACTTGGAAACCAAACAAGAAACCGATCTCGCCTCTGACCCAGAATACGATGTTGGCGGCATAGTCGTACACCCCACCAAGCGAGAAATTCAGGCGGTTTCCTTCTATAAAGACAAGCAAGAGTGGCAGATTTTAGACCAAAGCATAGCAGAAGATTTTGAGGCGATCGGCAAATTCCGTCCCGGCGAATTCGACCTCACCAGCCGCAACCTCGCCGACACTACTTGGCTAATTGCTTACAGGACAGACGACGGCCCAGTTTACTACTATGTGTACGATCGCGCCTCCAAAACCTGCACCTTTCTGTTCAGCAACCAACCCAAACTCGAAGCGCTACCACTATCATCAATGGAACCCATTTCTTACACCGCAAGAGATGGTTTAACCATTCACGGCTACCTGACAAAACCGGTTGGTGTCGCCACACCCGTACCGACAGTCTTGCTGGTTCACGGTGGCCCCTGGGCACGCGATACCTGGGGTTACAACCGAGAAGCCCAATGGCTGGCAAACCGAGGTTACGCCGTCCTGCAAATCAATTTTCGCGGTTCCACCGGCTACGGCAAAGCCTTTCTCAATGCCGGCAATCGCGAATGGGCAGCTAAAATGCACGACGACTTGCTAGATGGCGTAAATTGGCTGGTAGAAACAGGAATTTCCCAACAGGATAAAATTGCGATTATGGGCGCTTCCTACGGCGGTTATGCCGCTTTGGTGGGAGTGACTTTTAGTCCCGATATTTTTGCCTGCGCCGTCGATATTGTCGGGCCAAGCAATTTGATTACGCTGCTGCAAACTATTCCCCCTTACTGGGAACCGAGAAAAGCAAGTCTGTATCACAGCGTGGGCAATTTGGAAACAGAACCAGAGTTTTTGAAATCTCGATCGCCCTTATTTTTTGTCGATCGCATCCAGAAACCTTTGCTAATCGCCCAAGGTGCTAACGACCCGCGAGTCAAAGAAGCAGAAAGCGAGCAAATTGTCAATGCCATGAAGCAAGCCGGCAAACCTGTAGAATACGTGCTTTATACAGACGAAGGACACGGATTCGCGCGGCCGGAAAATCGGCTGCACTTTTATGCGATCGCCGAAGAATTCCTCGCCAAATATTTAGGCGGTCGATTTGAACCTGCGGGCAATATTGCCAATCATTCCGGTGTAATTAATCCGCCAACAACAGTTGACAGTTGACAGTTGACAGTTGACAGTTGACAAAGGAATTATTCATATCTCTCTTCTCTTTTATTCCTCTGTGTTCTCTGCGCCCTCTGCGGTTAAATCATTCCTTATTCCTTATTCCTTCTTCCCTCTTCCTTCCAAAATGACCAAAATTATTTTTTTAGATGCCGCAGGTACACTATTTGACGTTCGCGGTAGCGTTGGCGAAGTTTACCGACAATTAGCCAAGAGTTTTGAAGTAACAGTTAATAGTCAAGAGTTAAATGCAGCATTTTCTCAAAGCTTTGCTTCAGCAAGTCCGATGGCATTTCCAGGGATAGAAGCAGCAAAAATTCCCGAATTAGAATTTGAATGGTGGCAAACAGTTTCCGCAAAAGCCTTCCAAATAGCAGGCGTTTTCCACCAATTTTCTGACTTTTCCAAATTCTTTGCCGAACTCTACGCTCATTTTGCCACCGCCGAACCTTGGTTTGTCTATCCCGACGTATTCCCAGCCTTAAATAAGTGGCAGAAACAAGGAATTGAATTAGCCGTAGTATCGAATTTCGATTCCCGACTTTATCCAGTATTAAAAGCACTAAATTTAGCCGAATATTTCACATCAGTGACAATTTCCACCGAAGTTGGTGCAGCAAAACCCCAGTCTCAAATTTTCACCGCTGCTTTGCAAAAGCACAACTGCATTGCCGAGAATGTGTTGCATATCGGCGACAGCTTCAAAGCAGATTATTGCGGTGCTAAAGCCGCTGGATTAAAAGCAATTTGGTTGAACCGAGAACCGGAAAAAGTAGAATCCGGCAAAATTACTTTAACAGAAACGAAAATTGAACAGTGCAGCAGCCTTGATTATTTAACCTTTTAACTTGATAATTATAAAGATGTCATATTAAGTCCCGTAAATTCACCGTAATGATTGACTGTAATTCCTGTAGGGGCGGGTTAACCAATAGACCTCTTGCAAAAATAACTAGGACGGGCTCTCCGGCCCATCCCACAAAATTTTTTTTCTTGTGGAATGGGCCGGAGAGCCCGTTCCAGAATTTGATTAAAAGGATTTTTGCAAGAGGTCTAATATCTATGATTCACATCGTGGATATTTGTAAACCCGCCCTGCCCCAAACGGGATGGTTAATTTACAGGATTTGATATCAATTATTCAAATTACCTCGCCCAACCATGAAAAAAACATCGCTGACAACTATATTAACAGACACAATCACGGTGTTTTGGGGAGAATGGTTAGATTTGCGAGTCCGAATCCTGCCAGTTGCCGCCGCTGGTTTAGTATCCCCAGTAATTTACATTCTAGCTTTTGGTTTCGGGTTGGGAAGTTCCTTGCCTAAACCTGCAATTGGCAGCAATTATCTAGAATTCATGCTGCCGGGAATGGTAGCACTCTCATCGATGACAGTAAGTTTTACCGGCACAGTATTTTCGATTTGCGGCGAACGCCTTTTTACTAAAACATTTGAGGAATTGCTGTTGCTGCCAGTACACCCGATCGCTTTGCACGCAGGCAAAATGCTAGCAGGAATACTGCGGGGAATGCTGACTTCAGTTTCTGTGATTTTAGTAGCAATTTTGTTTACTCAAAAGCTCGTCTTTCTGAATCCACTATTTTTGTTAGTGATAATTCTCAACTCCGCTGTATTTGCGGGCCTGGGAGTGATAGTTGGGTTAACCGTAAAATCTCTGGAATCTGTCGGATTGTACAACAATTTTCTGATAACTCCGATGTCATTTTTAGGAGCGACATTTTTCGATCCAGCGTCGCTACCCGTAGCCCTGAAAGGAATAGTTTATCTGTTGCCGCTGACTTATGCCAGCATTGGATTGAGAGCCGCTGCTTACGATGTGGCAAAGTTTCCTTGGTACAGCATACCTGTTTTGTTAACGGCTGCGATCGCCTTTTCTTTAATCGGCGCCCGCCAGTTTTCTACCCAGCAAGACTGAAGGAAGTCATTAGTCATCGGTCATTAGTCATTAGTGATTAGTCCCGGACTTACATCATAGCGGTAAGGCGCGCAGTGCAAACCTGCAATAATGAGGTTTTGCGTCTAGGAATGGAGTTATTAGTCATTAGACTTCTTCCATTCATGCCAAAACCATCTTAAAATTATCTGCGTTTATCTGTGTTTATCTGCCTGACATCTGCGGTCGATCGGCTCTCTCAACGATTTATGCAAAAAGTTCATTAACTATCAGCTTAAAAGATATGAGAAAGTAACTTATAAATCAGGCGAAAAATAGCTGTTGCAGCGATCGCCCCCAAAGCACCCAACCATCCCACAAACAACACGCCCGCGATCGCAGAATTCGGATAAAGCGCAACTGCCGCCGATCGCAAAGCCGGGAAAAACCACAGCACAGCCAGAGTACCAGCGCCAATAATCAACATCTCAGTTTGTTCGATCGCCCTGCGGTACTGGCAGTAAATCAAACCCGCCACGATCGTACCCAACAATCCGATACCAACGCCCGGAGACAGCGGCAAACTCGTCAGGGCGATCGCCAGCAACCCACCCTCAAAACCCGTAAACGCCGCCCCTCCCAAAACCTCCCAAATCGAAAAAGCCCTTCTCGGCGAAGATTGCAGATTTCCCGGAGGAGTCGCAGGAACAGGCACAGCAGGCTGCTGAGTCGGTGGTGGCTGCTGAGTCTGTAGGGGAGTCGGAGTCGGTACTGTTGGCGGCGTCACAACGATAATAGGCTGTTGAGAATTGTATTTCAGAGCCGCTTCCACCTCAGTCGCAGATTGAAAGCGCTGGCTGGGAGCCGGCAATAACATTCGATCGAGAACTTGAGCCAAACGCGAACTTACCTGCACCCGCGAATGCCAATTCCACTCATTTCTATAACTATCAAACAACTCCGTCGGCTGCAAACCGCTCAGCAAAGTAATGCAAGTCACAGCCAAAGCATAAAAATCCGTTGCCGGATACACTTCTTGCCCGCTCATCTGTTCTGGCGGAGCATAACCCAAAGAATAAATACCAGTCGAAGCTTTTGCACTCCCAACACTTTGCGTTACTTGTTTAACAGCCCCAAAATCTAATAAATAAAGCCGACCGTTTTTGCCCCGCATAATATTAGCAGGTTTAATATCCCGGTGAATCGAACCGCGAGAGTGCACAAAATCGAGAACCTTCAAAATTTCCCGCAGCACCTCCACCGTCTGGGCCTCCGAAAACTTGCCTTTAACAGCAAGTTCCTCCTCCAAATTCTGACCGTCAATAAATTCTTGAACCAGATAGAAAAACTGATCGTTTTTCCCCGGCTGCAAACTCGGAACAGTCAACTCAAAAAACGCCAGCAAACTCGGAATTTGCGAATGTTCGTTTCCCAGTTCTTCCAGCACCGCCGCTTCCCGTTCAAAAAGAGTTTGAGCGATTTTTAGCTGTGCCGGAGTCAGACTTACCGACGGCTGCAAAAGTTTAGCAACGCACTGCCGCATCGCAGGAGTATAGCGGTCTCTGGCCAAAAACGCCGCCCCAAAACCGCCTTGACCCAACAACCTCACGGGCAAATAGCGGCCGCTCAAAATCAGGGGCATCCCGCAAGTAGTGCAAAACTTTTGCTGCACCGTTTTCAGCATCGAACTGTCATCTAGATCTGAAAAATAGTTTTGAGGGCGCGGGCAGCCCGGGCGGGTGCAATAAACTTCCATTTTGGTTTGCTAAGAAGAGGGAAGAAGGAAGAAGGAAGAAGGAAGAAGGAAGAAGGAAGAAGGAAGAAAAAGTGATTGTTAAATCAGATTCCAATCTCTCAACTAACCGCGAACTGCTAACTGCCAGCGACCTGAGAAATTAACTTCCCGCCGAGTTGGGAGTTACTATTTCTATGAGTCCCAAATCGATCGCCGGGAGTTCTTTCTTCTCCTGGATGGTGGAATAAGTAGCAAACTGGGGCAAAATTTCATTGCTGAAAGCCTCTGCTGCTTTAGAACGGTAGCGGTTGGGGTTGTAAATCAGCGACAAAATCCGAGTTACCAAAACTTCATCCATTTTAGATTTGTGCAAAACGCCCATAAGCAACTCTTTTTCGATCGCCGAAACCGACACAAAAGCAGCTCCCAGCCCCGACTGAACTGCATTTTTAATGGCTTCGATCGAATTTAGTTCCATCTCTATTTTCAAGCGGCGCGTGTCTATGCCGCAGCGAGTTAGTACCTGATCGATTACTTTGCGGATAGTAGACTGCGAATCGAGGGATATAAACTGCAATTTGTAAAGGTCTTCTTTTTGGATAGTTTCTTGTTGTACCATCGGGTGAGACGGAGGGAGAATCAGAGCCAGTTCGTCCTCAGCGTAAGGAACAATTTCTAAAGCTTCTACAAGTTCGGTAGGAATTTCTCCGCCAACAATTGCTAAATCGATTTGTCCGTTGGCCACACTCCACGCCGTGCGGCGGGTCGAGTGAACGTGAAGCTGTACTGCTACATCCGGGTACTTTTGGCGAAACATCCCGATCATCCGGGGCAGCAAATACGTCCCCGTAGTTTGAGAAGCCCCCACAATCAAAGTACCGCCTTGGAGATTTTGCAAGTCTTCGAGAGCTCGACAAGTTTCTTGGCAAAGCGATAAAATTTTCTCGCCGTAACTCAGCAGCAGGTGTCCGGCTTCGGTGAGTTGAGCCCGCCGCCCCCCCCGATCGAACAGCGGCACGTCTAACTGTCTCTCTAAGTTTTGCACCTGCAAGCTAACTGCTGGCTGGGATACGTAGAGGCTGTCCGCGGCGCGTTTGAAGCTTCCTTCAGAGGCGATCGCCTTGAGAATGCGTAACTGGTCTAAAGTGAAAGGAAGGTCAGACATATATCTAAATTGTCAGTTGTCAGTTGTCAGTTGTCAGTGGGCAGTTGTCAGTTGTCAGTTGTCAGTTGTCAGTTGTCAGTTGTCAGTTGTCAGTGGGCAGTTGTCATTTGTCTGTAGCTGCGATTTGGCCGAGCGCTAATGACTAATGACTGATGACTGATGACTAATGACTAATGACTGATGACTAATGACTGATGACTAATGACTGATGACTGATAACCGCTGAATGATCCCATAGATACTTTGTGACACAAATTGGCCGCGAATCAATAACTTTTCTTAATATTTACAATGACGATCGACTTGGCGCTCGACTCCCACTTAGTTATTTTGGGCCTGTTACTGGTTTTTGCGATCGCCCACAGCGGTTTAGCAGCCCTCCGGCCAAAAGGTGAAAAGCTGATCGGGCCGAGACTTTACCGGGTTTTGTTTGCCCTTGTCAGTTTGCCGCTAGCCGTCATTCTGATTGTCTACTTTTTCAACCACCGCTACGACGGCGTACAGCTTTGGCAAGTACAGGGATTACCCGGAGTTAAACCCGCAGTTTGGATACTTTCGGCAATTTCTTTTCTGTTTCTGTATCCAGCAACATTCAACCTCCTAGAAATTGCCGCAGTCCAAAAGCCCCAAGTTCACCTCTACGAAGCCGGCATCATTCGCATCACCCGTCACCCGCAAATGGTGGGACAGGTGATTTGGTGCGTGGCCCACACCCTGTGGATCGGCACTAGCTTTACCCTCGTCACTTCCATCGGTTTGGTACTTCACCACCTGTTCGGAGTGTGGCACGGCGACAGGCGGCTTCAGGCTCGTTTTGGCGAATCCTTTGAAACCATCAAATCTCGAACCTCAATAATTCCATTTTTGGCAATCCTGCAAAAGCGTCAAACCTTTGACTTGCTTGAATTTCTGCGCCCTTCCTATGTAGGTGTAGCCATTTTTACGGGCCTGCTGTGGAAAATTCATCCTTTTTTGATGCGTGTCACTGCGAACATATACTGGTAGCATGATCCCTAGGATAGAAAAAAATTATTAAATTTTGAGGGATCATGGTGTTGTCGGTTAGCGAACGCACTTTTGCACAAGAGGTATTTCAAGCCTCTACCCCCGTTTTAGTTCACTTTTCGGCTCCTTGGTGCGGTTTGTGCCGCGCGATCGACCCCACGCTTAAGAATTTTGAGGCACAGTGGGCAGGAAAAGTCAAGCTGGTAGGGGTGAATGCCGATCAATGTTTCAAGTTGGCCAACACTTACCGGCTGACAAGTCTGCCCACGCTGATTTTGTTTGAGGGCGATAAAGTTCGATTTAGAGTGGAAGACTACCAAGGGCGGGAGGAACTGCGGCGGACTCTGGATTCCTGGATGCTCGCGGCTCACGTAGCTTCCCCATCTCAACGTCTGCAACTTCAGAAAGTAGCCAACAGGTAACGGTTCCACGGCATTCGGCTTTTATGTAGAAAGCATTCAGAATTCCCCATTTGTCGATCGGGCATCCGATCCAAAATAAATATCGCAGTCTTGTATACACAAAACTGCGATATTTGTCTATCTATCTTTTGGCGTAGATTTAAAGAAGACTGAGCGGTTGAAACCGCGTCTATCCAAACAAAACCCACCTCCGCGGGTTGAAGAAAAGGCGGTGAAAATTACGTTTTACGTAATTTTATTCAGTCCGCGGAGGCGGACTTCGTTTTTGTAGACGCGGTTTCAACCGCCGTCTTATCTGATCTTAAGAATTGTAGGGAGTCTTTCTACCCAGTCGCGCAGGCTTGTGTCACAATTGTTTACAGTTTTGGCAATCTAGTAGAAACTTTAAACTACCTATCAGTCATGGAACTGCTTTATCAATACGCTTGGCTGATTCCAGTCCTGCCGCTGGCAGGCGCAATGCTAGTAGGTCTAGGCTTAATCACCTTTAATCAGGCAACCAACAAACTCCGACAAGCGAATGCGATATTAATCGTCTCCGCACTCGGAGGGTCAATGGTACTCTCTTTCGCATTGCTGTGGAGTCAACTACAGGGCCACGCACCCTACACCCGCACTATTCAGTGGGCTTCTGCTGGCGACTTCTCGCTGAATATGGGCTATATCATCGACCCCCTGACGGCGGTGATGCTGGCGATCGTAACCACGGTCGCCTTTTTGGTGATGATTTACACCGACGGCTACATGGCGCACGATGACGGGTACGTGCGCTTTTACGCCTACCTGAGCATCTTCAGCGCGTCGATGTTGGGTCTCGTAATCAGCCCGAACATCGTTCAGATTTACATTTTTTGGGAACTGGTAGGTATGTGTTCGTACCTGCTAGTCGGCTTTTGGTACGATCGCAAACCCGCTGCTGACGCCTGCCAAAAAGCCTTCGTCACCAACCGCGTCGGCGACTTCGGCCTGCTGCTGGGCATCCTCGGCATTTACTGGGCCACCGGCAGCTTTGAATTTGAGGTGATGGGCGATCGCCTGCACTCTTTAGTCGAATCCGGCGCCCTTTCCGCGACTCTAGCCACAATCTTCGGCGTTCTGATCTTTTTGGGCCCAGCAGCAAAATCAGCTCAATTCCCTCTCCACGTCTGGCTTCCAGACGCAATGGAAGGCCCGACACCGATTTCAGCCTTGATTCACGCGGCCACGATGGTAGCCGCCGGTGTCTTCCTGATCGCTCGGATGTACCCAGTGTTTGAAGGCTTGCCAGTCGTCATGAATTTGATCGCCTGCACCGGCTGTTTTACAGCATTCATGGGTGCTTCGATCGCGATTACCCAAAATGACATCAAAAAAGGCCTCGCCTACTCCACCATCTCCCAACTCGGCTACATGGTGATGGCAATGGGCATCGGCGCTTACAGTGCCGGACTTTTCCACTTGATGACTCACGCTTACTTCAAAGCAATGCTGTTCCTGTGTTCGGGTTCAGTGATTCACGGGATGGAAGCAGTCGTCGGCCACAACCCCGCACTCGCTCAAGACATGAGAGTCATGGGCGGCTTGCGGAAATATATGCCGATTACCGCTTCTTGCTTTTTAATCGGAAATTTGGCAATCTGCGGCATTCCCCCGTTTGCAGGTTTTTGGTCAAAAGACGAAATCCTCGCCAGCGCCTTCGCAGCAAATCCCGCTTTGTGGGCTGTTAGCTGGTTGACGGCCGGGATGACCGCGTTTTATATGTTCCGAATGTATTTCAGCACCTTTGAGGGCGAATTCCGGGGGAATGACAGCGCCATCAAGCGGCAACTCTTGCAACCCAGTGTTGTTTTTGGCCCTGGAGCGATGAACGTTAAGGAATTGGCATCAACTGGCGACAGTCACGACGAGCACGACCATTTGCCTCACGAATCTCCTCTGACAATGGCTCTGCCGTTAGTGTTGCTGGCAGTACCTTCTGTGTTTATCGGTTTTCTGGGAACTCCGTTTGCCAATTATTTCGAGCAGTTTGTTCGCGCCCCAGGCGAGTCTCTCGAAGAAGTATTGGAACACGCTGCTGAGTTCAATTTGACGGAATTTATAATCATGGGTGGAAGCTCTGTAGGTATTGCTTTGCTGGGCATTACTTTGGCTTCTCTGATGTATTTGAGCCGTAAAATTGACGCAAGTGCGATCGCCCAAAAAATCAAACCGCTTTACGAGTTCTCCCTCAACAAGTGGTATCTCGACGATATCAACGAATTTCTCTTTGTCAAAGGCAGCCGGCGTTTAGCGCGGCAAGTCATGGAAGTGGATTTGCGGGTCGTCGATGGTGTAGTCAACTTAACAGGTTTTATCGCCCTGGTTACGGGCGAAGGTTTGAAATACTTTGAGAGCGGTCGCGCTCAATTTTATGCCTTGATTGTGTTTGTCGCAGTTCTGGGTTTTGCGATCGTTTCTGGAGTCAGTTAAATCTGTAGGGACACGGCATTGCCGTCTCCTGGGGGTAAGTTTCTGTAGGGTGCGTCGCGATCGACTAATTCAACGCACAGCGACAATTTCATGGCGACGCACCTGACAATATCTGGTGCGTCGCCATGAGATTGTCAGAGATTACCGAAAAATTTGCCAGCGACGCACCCTACTTTCTCAGGACTAATTCAACGCACAGCGACAATTTCATGGCGACGCACCTGACAATATCTGGTG
>NZ_JAUBWA010000084.1:27069-33209 GCF_036702825.1 Microcoleus sp. A003_D6
CGACGCACCCTACTTTCTCAGGACTAATTCAACGCACAGCGACAATTTCATGGCGACGCACCTGACAATATCTGGTGCGTCGCCATGAGATTGTGAGAGATTACCGAAAAATTTGCCAGCGATGCACCCTACTTTCTCAGGACTTGATAAGGGGGGAATAAGAGTATTCTCTCAAAGTCCCCCTACAACCAGGGGGATTTAGGGGGATCTGAACTCGGCTATCGACAAGAGATACAAAGGTTTTGAAGATTAAGTTGACACGATGAAAAGCAATGCCATTTCCCACCAGAAGATATTTTAAGAACGGGTATTAGCTCAATAACTCACAATTGACAATTAGCAAATAGAAATAAATTTTTGATTAAAATTAACTGTTGCGATCGCATAATTTGTCCAAATAAGACCAAAAAAAATTGTTACGTATAAAGAAAGTATAAAATTTAGGCTAAAATTGGCAAAATGTGTTTAAACCTAATAACTGATGGATCATTTTAAAACGCAATGGATACAGCTAACTTTCCCTGGTTAACCACAACAATCCTGTTTCCTATTGCTGCGGCTTTGCTGATTCCTTTGATTCCCGATAAGGATGGCAAGACGGTGCGGTGGTATGCCCTAATTGTCGGTTTGATCGATTTTGCTCTGCTTGTTTACGCTTTTTACACTCAGTACGACTTCAGCAATCCTGATTTGCAACTGGTAGAAAGTTACTCTTGGGTGCAGCAACTCGATTTGAATTGGTCGGTGGGTGCTGACGGTTTGTCGATGCCGCTGATTTTGCTGACTGGTTTTATTACTACTCTGGCTACTTTAGCTGCTTGGCCGGTCACATTTAAACCGAAGCTATTTTACTTTTTGATGCTGACAATGTACGGCGGCCAAATCGCAGTTTTTGCCGTGCAGGATATGTTGCTGTTTTTCCTAGTTTGGGAACTGGAATTAGTCCCGATTTACCTGATTTTGTCAATCTGGGGCGGCAAGAAGCGCCTCTACGCAGCAACTAAGTTTATCCTGTACACCGCAGGCGGTTCGCTGTTTATTTTGCTTGGCGGGCTGACGATGGCGTTTTACGGCGATACGGTGACTTTCGATATGCGGGCGATCGCAGCTAAAGATTACGCCCCCAATGTAGAATTGATCCTGTATACAGGTTTCTTAATAGCTTACGGTGTCAAACTGCCAATTTTTCCCCTGCACACTTGGCTCCCTGATGCTCACGGCGAAGCAACCGCACCCGCCCATATGTTGCTAGCAGGAATTCTGCTAAAAATGGGCGGCTACGCTTTGCTGCGGATGAATGCGGGAATGCTCCCAGATGCTCACGCTACTTTCGCACCCATCTTGGTAATTTTGGGTGTGGTTAATATTGTTTACGCCGCCTTAACTTCTTTTGCTCAGCGCAATTTGAAGCGGAAAATTGCTTATTCTTCGATTTCGCACATGGGGTTTGTGCTGATTGGGATAGCTTCGTTTACCGATTTGGGAACAAGCGGTGCAATGCTGCAAATGGTTTCCCACGGTTTAATCGGGGCGAGTTTGTTCTTTATGGTGGGTTGCACGTACGATCGCACTCACACCCTCATGCTTGACGAAATGGGCGGTGTCGGGCAGAAAATGCGTAAGGTTTTCGCGATGTGGACTGCTTGTTCTATGGCTTCTTTGGCTTTGCCGGGAATGAGCGGTTTTGTAGCAGAATTGATGGTGTTTGTAGGTTTTGCAACTAGCGATGCTTACAATCCCGTGTTTAAGGTTTGTGTGGTATTTCTAGCGGCTGTCGGGGTGATTTTGACTCCGATTTATCTGCTGTCGATGCTGCGGGAGATTTTCTACGGGCCTGAAAATAAGGAATTGTCGGAACACGAAGAGTTGGTGGATGCGGAACCGCGAGAAGTGTTTATTATTGCGGCTCTATTAGTGCCGATTATTGGCATTGGTTTGTATCCGAAGATGCTGACTCAAGTTTACGATGCGACTACTACACAGTTGACTGCAAGATTGCGCGATTCTGTGCCTTCGTTAGTGGCTAAGGCTGCTGCGGATAAAACTGTGTCTCTGCGTGCTCCGGCGATCGAGCCGAGCAAGTTGTGATTTAAACTGGATTTAGGAATAAAACCCCCAAAGCTTTTAGAAATAGATTTGGGGGTTTTCTATATGCAGATCGAAGTAACTTACGTTAGATTGGGATTGTGCAACCGCAGATGTCAGCGGATAAACGCAGATGAACGCTGATGGAAATGGAATTTCCTATATTGTCATTCCTCAAAAATAATAATCATGACTGACTATATCCGAGATCGTTATGTCGTGCCACTTTATCTCAAGGTTTTAAACGGTAACTTTTTATCGATGGGCAAAGATGTAGATGCGTTTGTTAACTCGACCCGAATGGTTCTCTATGAAGTAACGGACAAAGAACTGATCCAGATGTATAATTATGGTTGGAGGGAGATGATGACTGCAAGTTGGCTTTGTGGAATTAGGCGCTGTTCTAAACATCTTCAGACAATTGAAAGTTTGCTGATTCCAAGCCGAACTTGTTATGCAGGACAATTTCATTGTTTTGCATTAGCTCGTTTTGACAATGTTGAGTCGGTAAGAACTTTACGATCGTATCTCGATACCTACTTACCCGTTGGCGATCGACAGTACGACCAAAAATGGGCTATTGGAGCATTACGGTGGTTAGATCGTAGACATGGAACAGATTATGCACAGGTTTATCTAGAAAATCCCGATAATTGGAAACTTGGATATCGAGACCAAGAGTATGGGACACTAAGCGCAGAGGAAGGAATTCTCCACTTTCAAAAGGTTATGGACTTTGTAGACAAATATTTCCCAGAATTTACGGCGTAGATAGCTCGGTTTTATAAATATCGATTTGCCATGAAGAAGCGATTTTTGCCGATCGCTGGTGTTGAGGATTGATGAATGAAATCGCAACACTCCAAAGTTGGCATTCGAGCTGGGAGTGTATAGTTTTATTGGTTCTTTTTTGTGAAAGAGATTTGCTATAATTAAAACTGTTGAATTTTATTTGAAAGCCAAGCTGTTTGAGTTGAACTTTATGAGAACGTTCAGTGCGGTTGTTGAGAAAGACTATGACACTGGTTTATATGTGGGTTATGTTCCCGGTTTCCCTGGAGCGCATTCTCAAGGAGAAACTTTAGACGAGCTACAAGCAAACCTGCATGAAGTTATAGAGATGCTGTTAGAGGATGAACATCTAACCTTCAATGCAGAGTTTGTTGGTATTCAGCAAATTGTAGTTGCCTAGGTTATGAGCAATATTCCTGTTTTGAAGCCCCAAGAGGTAGTTCGCATCCTAGAAAATTTTGGGTTTGTGGAGGTTCGTCAGAAGGGTTCGCACAAGCAGTTTCGTCATGAAGATGGTCGAGGAACGACTGTTCCATTTCATAAAGGTCGCGATATTTCTCCCAGATTGCTACGACAGATTGCAGGTGACATTGAGTTGACAGTTGAAGAGTTTTTACAGTCGTGGTAGGGTTACGGAAAAATGAGTGATGACATACTTGGCTCGAAAGATGCGGTCGTGATTTCAGCGGAAAGCATGAATAGCGATGATATCCGCGCGACGATCCAATCAAATATTGACTTTGTGAATGCACTATTTGAAGAGCTTCTGAATCCCTCAGAAATTTATCGCGACGCACTGCTCAGTTACTACGTTGATTACTACCTCGCGCAGGTGAATAATGGGGGTTTTGCTCAGTTTGTCTATAACACAAGGTGGAAGCCTGCGGTCATCGCGCTAGTCAAAGAAGGCCTTAAGCAAATCGGCGCGACACAACATACCGATCTTTTTGCAAAAGGAGAGGCGCTGGTTACAGCAGAAAAGACAAAGTTAGCATCGTTCTTTTCGAGTGAGTTATTCGGCGAAAATGCTGAGAGAGACAGGCTAAATGCCATAAATGAGGACTTTTATTCGATCGCACAAGAGGAGAGTCTCGAACGATTAAATGCTAACTGGTTAAAAGCGCGCCCCAGCCTGATTGTTGTACCAGAAGATCGAATCCAACAGGAAGTCACTCGACGAGCATTGAGTATTTCCGATCGCGAGGCCCGGCTCGCCCAGACCCGTGCTGCCGAGCCGAGATACATTAAACTGATACGAGCCTTGTGCGATACAGCCGGCCATACGCTTGAGCGCGTAACGGCAGGCGATACTATGAATGAGTACGGTGGCAAAAGAATACTCGCTTGGCACTTTATTACTGACAATGGGCATCACTTCATGGTGGAGGCTGACGGGAAGGCAATGATGTTTTCGGGAAAGTCCAAGGAACAGATTGCGGAGCTGGTAGTGGTATAACTAAGCTGTTCGACATTTAAACCGCTAACGAGGCCTGTAGGGTGCGTCAGCTAGAACACTTACTAAGCAAGGGAAACAAGATAGGGCTGACGCACCCTACAATACTATTTTAAATGCGTAACAGCTTATGCAGCTAACTTAATAGTTAGGTTGAGGTACTATCTTTTTTAGTCTTTAACCTTAATTTTTTTGTTTCTATACTTGCTAGAATAGAAGCGAATACAAACCAAACTGCAACTCATGCTAAAAACCATCGAAGGCATTTATCAGAATGGGCAGATTCAGCTAGCCACGCAACCGCAAGATGTTAGCGAGCAATCGCAAGTTCTTGTCACCTTTCTCGATCCGGGCAAAATCGATCCAATTAAACTGCGCCAACTGATCGATCGATTGGAAACAATTGCAGGTATTCAGCAAGGTTTCGATGAACTCAACGCAGGACAGACTCGTCCCATCGAAAATTTTGTCCTAGAAATGCAGCAGAAATATGACATTTCAGGTTGAAATTACGTCGATTGCATCTTCTGAGATTGAGCAAACTTACCGCTGGTATCGGGAGCGAAATCCCGATTTTGCCGATCGCTGGTTTCGAGGCTTGATGAATGAAATCGCAACACTCCAAGAAAAACCTCGGCGCTGTAGTTTAGCAGTTGAAAGCGAGATTTTTCCTGAAGAGGTTCGACAGTTGCTTTATGGTAAATCCCAAAACATTTACCGAGTCTTGTTTGCGATTCGAGATACTACGGTTTATGTGTTGTACGTCCGCCATAGTGCTCGCTCGCCCTTAACCGCAGATGACTTGGATGAACTAGAAGGTGGAGTTGAGAATTTTTAGGCACTCATCAAGCGTCGTTATGCTTCGATCGCAATACCCAATACTTAAAATTACCTGTGGGTCGATCGCTCTTCAATTCGGTGCGAACAATCGTAAGTAAGGTATGATATCCATAACAGGATCAAAAGTTACAAAAAAGAGGGAATGTATGCAAACAATCCTTTTGAGCCGTGAAGAAGTCGCTCGTCGTGCGAAACATTTGTATGAGAGCACCATCCGCCAAAAAATTGAAATAGAAGAGAATATTGGCAAGATGGTCATCATTGATATAGAAACAGGCGACTATAAAGTTGATGAAAATGGTTTACACGCTGCTGATAACCTGAGTGCGAAAAATCCTAATGCTCGACTCTTTGGTATCCGTATTGGATATAATGTTGCTGCATCTCTAGGTGGTGTCATGGAGCGTGTGTCTAAGTGATTTCAGGTATTGTGGTTGATGGACACGCGATTATTACTGTGCCATTTCGTATTCCGAATCGATCGGACATCCCGATCGAGTTTGTGATAGATACAGGATTTACGGATCAGATTTGTTTACCACCCGAAGCTGTTGCTCTGCTCGGTCTTCCGTTTAGATATGATTTGGCCGTGAATTTAGCTGATAATAGCGAAGTTATACTGCCAGTTCATAAAGCTATTATTCTTTGGAACGGAGAGGAACGAGAGATTCGTGTATTTGCTACAGGACGGCGACCTCTAGTTGGGACTGCTCTTTTGGATGAACATGAGCTTGTGGTTCAGTTTACTGAGGGGGGGTTAGTGACGATTGATGAGTTGTAATTTCAACCCTCGATCGCAAAACCCAATACTTCAAAATTACCATTAGGTCGATCGCTCTTTAATTCACTAATAGACATCTCCAAAATAGTAACACTTCGTGGTAAGATCAGACCATAAAGCTTTTTTGACACAGAAACATGAGCGACATACTCAATCATATTGAAGAGCATCCTAAAGAAACACAGCGAT
>NZ_JAUBWA010000085.1:0-14647 GCF_036702825.1 Microcoleus sp. A003_D6
CTACCTAATTATCAACAAGGCATAAGAGCTATGAGGCTTATTCTATCAGCGTTATAGGCGACTTGTCGCCCCGACAGCTAATGCCACAGATTCAGTTGGGTCATCATATTGGCAGACTGTACCCTCTAAGGGATAAGGATTTGAGTCAGGGTGACTGCGGCGAGGAGATTCAAGAATAATAATTTCCACTGCATCGCCTATCACAAAAGGTAAATTATCTAAGGTGATTTTCCCATTCTCTGCAAAGGTTGTTTCAATACGATGGGCGTTCATAGTATTTCCTAATCCAGAACTTGGTTGCTTTCATTGTAGATCCAAATTATCAGACGGTCAATGATTGCGGATGATTACGTTGTCGCGCTAAAGCGCCAGCTTTTATTAGGTTTTATACTTCTTGTAAAATGCAACTATTCAAACGCTCATACTCATCCTCTAAGAGCCACATTTTAGCATCATCGTAATTGTCAGTTCAAAAATGTACCAAGTTACCGAATCCATCTTATCATAATTGGCGGGTGGCCAGAAACCGGGTTTTTGCGAGATACTTCGTTACTGTCTGCAAAAATCGTAAAAACCCGGTTTCTTTGGTATCGGTTGACGCTCCCCCGTATCAATTTCTACCCCATCCCGAACAAGTAATCGAAATTACCGTCTCCCACAGAATTTCTAAGCGTATTGATAATTTTCCTTGCGTTATCGTAAGGCCCTTCAACATAACAAGGTTCTCCATTGCGACCGAATTTCAAGCCAATTTCGCTGGTTGATTCTCCTAAATGAGCCTTCGACTGCTCGAAATCGCGGTGCGGTTCAAAGCCTAATTTTCGGGCATAGGCGATCGCACCCCAAACCAGGGCTTGTGCTTGCTCTAAACTAATCTCCTCGTATTCTTGCCCAAACTGCGAGTAACAAAGCTGAACGAAATTTTTATATTGGCTATCGTTGCAGTTACGTGGCGGGATGGTATCCTTGACTCCCAAACACCAGTAGTCGATCAAATAAGAGGCTGTAACAAAACGATTGTATCCCTTGGAACGGGTAACCACCACTAAACCCAAACCGCTCGTTTCAGAGGTTTCATTCCCTAACAATACCTTCGCAAAATTTACATCCACGAGACATTGAGCAACGGGCAATAACTCTCCTTTTTCGGCGCTAGCGAGGGCTGTTTGTTCTGCATGAGATTGAAGAAAGGTACTGACTTCGGATGCTTTCAATCCTAACTTTCGGGCAATTTGTTTGGGCGTTAATTGGCGATCGCGCAGGTTGAGAATTTCTTGTTCTTGTTCTGGCTGCATGGTTTTTCTATTGCCGTCAGGGCTGGGTTCGAGCTGAGTCGATCGTTAGACCTCTTGCAAAAATCCTTTTCATCAATTGATGGGACGGGCAAGATGCCCATCCCACAAGAGTTATTTTTTTGTGGGACGGGCATCTTGCCCGTCCTATTTATTTTTGCAAGAGGTCTATTGTACCGCGTTTTTGCGACCAACTTCGTAACATTGCAAACATTGAGGAAAAAACCCGGTTTCTTTGATGGTGCCAGTGGCGAGAAACCTCGGTTAGCCCGATAGTCCGCCAGGGGTTGAAACCCCTGTCTCATAGCAAAAGTCCTCTTTAAGAGGACTAAAGAGTTTTTCATTTTTATCTCGGATTTTCAGTCGGTTGAAACCGACTTTCGCTATTAGCTATGGGTTTCAACCCCTGGCGGTTGTGGCGACACCACTTTATTTTATACTTCTTGTAAAATGCGACTATTCAAACGCTCATATTCATCCTCTAGGAGCCACATTTTAGCAGATTCGTAATTGTCACTGGTAAAGATAACTTTATAATTTTGTGCCGGATTATGAATGCAAAAAAATCCTGATTTTCCCTTAACTAACATCAGGATATAAGGAGGAGAGATCAGAGTATCAGCCCAAATTTCTGCAAACTCCCACTCAGTCTCTTGCTCTGATTCTTGACTGATTTTAGTAGCTTGTTCGGGGTCTTGTGCGAGGTATGACATGATATTTACCTGTAGTTTTCTTAATCTTTATTTCACCGTAATTTAGTGGTATCTGAGTACCGTCTGCTTTCAGTATATAACCAATTGGTTCGGAAAAGTACAATCCGTAGCGTTCATAATTATCCTCTAAATCCTCGGCTCCTGTGCGTTCCCCTCTTAGCTTTATTTCTGCGGCGACTCTTTCCATTGTTTCTCTATCATTAAAGAGATGGACAATTCCTTCGTTTTCAAGTTCGCTTTGGGCTTTTTGGGTTCCAGGGAGATGTTTGTCAATGAGACTGGTTCTGGTTTCTAGAGTAAGTTCGCGGTCAATTCCACTTATATTCACTTCACTAAAACGAAAAAATAACTGCTATGATTTTTAGATCGTGCGCGAGGGGCCAGAAACCGGGTTTTTTTGAGAGACTTCGTTACTGTCGGTAAAAATCGTAAAAACCCGGTTTCTTAGATTGTCTACGAACCTAATTTTGCGCTAATTCCGGCGGCCGCCCCATCAAACCGGTCATCAAGCGCAAGGCTAAAAACCTCACTGGGGGAATTTTCCGCAAACACCACAATCCGAAGCGGCGGAATGCTACAATTGGCAGCCAAGTATTGGAAAACAATCTGTCGAGAAAATCGGTAAATCCTAACACGATTAAATTCTCTTTTTTGCGCCAGTTGTGATACCGTTTCAATACTCGCAAGTCGCCGATGTCTTCGCCTTTTTGGTGCGCTTGCTGCAAGATTTGGCCGATCGCCCCTGCGTCTCGAATGCCCATATTCAATCCCTGGCCGCCGACGGGATGGCAGCAGTGGGCCGCGTCGCCAATTAGCGCTAATCTGGGCAAAACGTAGCGATCGCTCTGCATTAACTGCACGGGAAACAAAAAGCGATCGCTCTCCAATTCCAAACGCCCCAAAAGCCCGCCCGTGCGCTGTTCCAACAAAGCTAAAAACTCTGTTTCGTCCATTTCCTGCAAAGCTTTTGCTTCCGCGTGGGGTGCTGTCCAAACTACTTGACAGCGGTTCCCAGGTAATGGTAAAACTCCCATCGGGCCGCTCGGCCAAAAGCGCTCAAAAGCAATATCATTGTGCGGTTTTTCTGCTTTAATAGTGATAGCAACGCAGGATTGCCAGTATTTCCAGCCGCGAGTGCTGATGTTGGCTTCGGTGCGGATGCGCGATCGCGAACCGTCGGCGGCGACTAATAATTTGGTGCGAATTGTCCGAGTTTCGCCGTTTTGTTTGACTTCTATTTCGGCGCAATGAGTTAAATATTTTACCTCGACTACTTCCGCCGGACAAACCCAACTAAAATTCGGGTTTTTTGCCAAACATTCCTGCAAAGCTGACAGCATGACTCGGTGCTCGCCAACGTAACCTAAAGCTGTTTTTGGTACGGGCAATTTGCCAGTATTTCCCAAATCCGGGCGGTGGAATTCGACGACGCCGGGATAGTCGCCGTCGCAGAGGCTAATTTGCTCGAAGGTGGTGATTTGCGGCAAGATTTGCTGCCACACGCCGATACCTTCTAAGATCATTCCTGATAGCAAGGTAATTGCATAGGCTTGTTTTTTGGCTGCTGCGGCTGCGGGGAGTTGGGTTTCAATTATTGCGATTTTTAAGCCAGAATCTTTTAAGGCGCTGGCTAAGGTTGCCCCGACTATGCCACCTCCGACGATCGCTATGTCAAAGTCGAGTGTCGGTGTTTCCGTGGAGGCTGTTGTGGGAGAAAGTTGGTTTACAGGCATTTTCAAGGGATTTTGTCAAAGTTAATTGGAATGTTACTTTTTTATTGTAAAGAATTATTTCGATTTAGGGCGATCGAGATGGGGAGATGGGGAGATGCGGAGATGGGGAGATGCGGAGATGCGGAGATGCGGAGATGGGGAGACAGAAGCCCGGTTTCTTTGGATATTTCTCGTCACTCAACCCAAAACTCGTAGAAACCGGGTTTCTCGCCCCATGCGCGACTCTCAGAAACCCGGTTTCTTGGTAGATTTCTCGTGACTCAAGCCAAAACTCGTAGAAACCGGGTTTCTCGCCCAATGCGTGACCTTGAGGAATTAATAACTAATAACTAATGACTAATGACTAATGACTAATGACTGATGACTAATAACTAATGACTCATGACTAATGACTAATGACTAATGACCATTTCCTTTGTGTTTTCGGCAGCCAGCGCTGATACTTCCTGGCAAATGGGAATCTCTATGACAAACTCTGCACCTTCTCCGGGCGCGGAAACACACTGCAATTTGCCTCGGTGTTTTTTAACTATAATCTGATAGCTGATTGACAGTCCCAAGCCTGTGCCTTTGCCGACGGGTTTAGTAGTAAAAAATGGATCGAACAACTTGTGAATAACTTCTTGATTGATTCCCATCCCGTTGTCGGCAATCCGAATGGTTACTGTGTCTGCATTCGCACTGGTGCTAATGCGAATTGTGTTGGGGCGAGAATATATTTCGTTTGAAGAATCATTGCTGTTGTACTCTTCGAGGGCGTCGATCGCATTTCCTAAAAGATTCATAAATACTTGATTGAGCTGACCTACATAGCACTCGACCTTTGGAAAATCCCCGTATTCTTTAATAATCTCAATCGCGGGACGAGCTGTATTAGCTTTCAGCCGGTGCTGTAAAATCAGCAAAGTGCTCTCTATTCCTTCGTGAATATCCACTAGCTTCATCTGCGATTCGTCGAGTCTGGAAAAGTTGCGCAAGGATATAACTAAGTCGCGGATGCGATCGGCTCCTGCTTTCATTGATTCCAAAATCTTCGGAAAGTCTTCCATTAAGAAATCGATTTCAATATTTTCGGCTGCTTCTGCAATTTCCGGGACGGGATTTGGGTATTTTTCCTGGTAAAGGTGGAGTAAATCGAACAAGTCTCTGGCGTATTGGCTGACGTGGGTGATGTTGCCGTAGATGAAGCTAATCGGGTTGTTAATTTCGTGGGCGACGCCAGCGACTAGCTGCCCGAGAGAAGAGATTTTTTCGGTTTGGATTAGTTGAGTTTGAGCTTGGTGCAACTCGCGGACAGCTTTTTCGAGCTCGGCTGCTTGCGATCGATACTGTCCCTCGGACTGCTTGAGTGCTTCCAAAACTTGGACTCGATCGCTAATATCGGTGTGAGTTCCCACCCACTCGCGAATGCTGCCGTCGGCTGCCAAAAGGGGGACGCCCCGCACCCAGAAGTGTCTGTAGCTGCCGTCTGCGGCCCGCAAGCGGTGCTCGACTTCGTAGAGACTTTTTGTTTCTATTGCCCGCATCCAAGCTTGTATTGTGCGATCGCGGTCTTCTGGGTGTACTGCTTCTATCGAGTTTTCCCTCATCTCTTCCAAGCTGATGCCCGTATAAGCTATCCAATCAGGCTGAGGCCTGTCGAAGATTCCGCTAGCGTTTGTAGTCCAAACCATCTGTGCGGTGGCCATTGCCAGCGATCGGTATCTTTCCTCGCTCAGACGCACAAATTCTTCCGCTTGCCTGCTGGCTGTCACGTCGCGCAAAATTGCTGTGAATATGATTTCGCCTGCCACTTCGAGTTTGGAAATAGAAGCTTCGGCGGGAAATTCCGTACCGTCTCGGCGGCGGGCGAAAATTTCTTTGCGGCTGCCCATTTTTCGGGCTTGTTTAACGCCGCCGCCGAAATTAATTACGAGGTGGCTGTGAGGGGCGACAAAAGCTTCGGGCAACAGCAGACTCAGGGATTGCCCGATCGCCTCAGCCGCCGTCCACCCAAAAATCCGTTCTGCACCTTGGTTGAACAGGATAATTTTTTGGTCGGCATCCACGGAAATAATCGCGTCGTCGGCAATTTCTACAATGCCGGCGAAACGAGCTTGAGACAGTTGCAGCGCTTTTTCAGCGTGTTTGCGATCGCTGATGTCGCGGGCGATCGTCGAAATGTATGTGAGTTTGTCGTCCGGTGCGGAGTGGGAGATGAGGACTTGGCTGACGGGAATTTCGAGTCCCGATGCTGACACGAAGGCTGTTTCTCCGCTCCAAAAGCCCTCGGAAACAGCGGTGGCGATCCCTTCATTCAAAGTGCTGCGGGCTGATACTGCCGTGAATTCTGCAACTTGTCGGTTGGATATATCTTCGTTTTCGCCTATACCCAGCATTTTTCTGCCTGCTTTGTTGATGTAAACGGGGTGTCCTTCGAGGTTGCAGATACCTACAAAATCAGGGGTTGCTTCCAGAATTGCTGCCAGACTTCTGTTGGCGATTTCGGCTTTTTTGCTTTCAGTAATATCTCGCGCGATGGTAACTATACCGCTAATATTTCCTAGTCCGTCCCGGTAAGCACTTTTTGTAGAAAGAAATGTCCTCAAATTTCCTTTGACTGGTAGTTCTTCTTCGATCGCTTGCGTTTGGCCGGCTGTCATAATTGGGCCATCTGTTTTCCTAATATTCCCCGCAATTTCCGGGTGAAATAACTCGCTGTCATCTCTGCCGATAATGTCGTCTACAGACTTGCCAATTATACTAGCTCCCGCAGCATTGAGCATTATGTAACGGCCCTGAATATCTTTGACAAATAGGGCTGCTGGCGTACTATTGATGACGGCAAGCAACAGGTTGTAGTTTTTTTGAAGTGCCTGCTTGGTTGTTTTAGTGTCGAAAATTTGCTCCTGCAATTGCTCGTTGGCCAGTTGCAGTTGGAGAGTCCGTTTCTCAACTTGAGTTTCTAAGTCTGATTTAGCTTTCCTCAGTCCCAGTTCCGCTCGATAGCGCTTCCGGTCTGCGCTGCAAAGAGTTTTGGCATTCTGCCAAATCAGAACTGTAAAAATAATCACGTTCAATACGCTTAACAGCGATATCCCTACCTCCGGCGTGTAGGCTTGTAACCGATCTCCCAATAGGATGAAATAACCGACTAAAGGCGGGATAATGATTGCCTGCGGCAACAAGCGCCTCACCATGATGCCGCCCGCGCGATCGCTCGTCATTACTGCTATCAATCCTCGCTCTGGACTGGCAAATAAAATGCCGAAGCTCAGCAACATAAATGCTGCGGCAGTGTGCAAAGCCATGCCTGTATTTTTGCCAATTTGGTAAAATAAAGCTTTGTCGTAGAAATAGCCTATCAAACCTGTAAATGCAATTAAAAATGCACAACAGCTTAAGATTTGAATCCGCAGGTATTTAGGCCGACTTTCTGACAGCAGCAGCAACGCTGTTCCCAGCAATAAAAAAGCACCAGCAGTATTCGGCGCCATGCGTCCTGGTGTTCCGGGGATTGTCAATGTGTAACTTTCTTTAAATAGCAGTTGGTCGATGCCTAAGTCTAAATTAAAGCTATATTGAAGTAGGGTTAATAGGCTAATTAATATAATTAAAAATGAACATCCCAACATTAAAGATTTATGATTTCTTTGAGACTTTCTTGCTGTTAATTTGGCGCGCCGGATCTGCTGAATGAATAGAGAAAACCCGCCCAAAATAAAGCAGACCGCAGTATTGGCTTTCATCGTCACGAGTCCGGGCAGAATGCTCTTTAAGAGTTGCACATCGAATATCCAACCCAAAATGACTGTACAGCCGATCGCCATTACTGCAATACTCGCTTTTTTGGAAAAAGACTCGACAGCAGCCATTCGGGTTGAGGGCGTTTGCAGTTGTTGCGATCGTTCAAAAACTTCCAATTTCTCGCTCCCTCTAATTATTTGGTTTCTACGTATTTAAGGTAACAATCAACACTTTAGTAATATTGTTGCCTACTATACAAAGCTGCTTGAGATTTTCTCAAAGCTGCTAATCATAAAATATGGATTATTTTATCTAACTTTAGAGAGATCGTCAACAGCAGGTTGAAAGCTCTTATTTAGAAGGCATTCGGCAGAATTGACTATTTTTTGCGTGTAAAATTTAATAAAAAATTCCTTGTTCCTTGTTCATTTTCCCTTCGATTTCGGAAATTGGCACCCAATTCATGGGCAAGACCGAGTGTTTTTACTCAGTACATCAAGGCGTAATAGTAGCTGATTAGTCGATCGGCAACAAGATCGCTCGGATTGTCAACCGGCTGCTGTGGCTGTGGGAAATGCGATCGGCAGATAAGACTCGGCGTTTGAAACCGCTACTACAAAAACAAAGTCCCAGCAGAGAGGGACTAAAGATAGGATATTAAAGTCGGATTTGGTAACTGTCAACTGTCAACTGTCAACTGACAACTGACAACAGTCAACTAACTCCCAAGTTTTGAAGTGCTTCCAAAGCTTCGGTTGCTGACGGGTAACGCTGTGGGAAAGCGTACAGCACCATCTGGTCTAAAACGCGAGCCAACTCCGGGGTAACAATTGCATTTTTCTGCCAGATGAGATTGCCTAAATTATCAACTCTGAGTTGTTTCGGGCGCATTCCTGTCAAGGCTTGAATCCCGATGATCCCGACAGCATAGATGTCGCTGCAAAATTTCGGTGAGCCGATGGCTTGTTCGGGGGGAATGTAGTCTTGCTGAGTACCGCCGCGCGATTTCGTTTGACCGGTGCTGTTTTGTGAAGTGTTGATTTCTTTAACGGCTCCAAAGTCAATTAATACAATCTTGCCATCTGATGTGCGCCTGATCGAGTTTTGAGGGTGAACGTCGCGGTGAATTACATTTTGTTTGTGGACAAAGACTAGCACTTCTAAGATATCTTTCAACAAAGCAATAACTTGAGGTTCTTCCCAGGGTTGACCTTCGATGAGTTCTTGATACAGTGGTTGTCCTTCGATGAATTGATAGACTAAATAAAAATATCCATCTTCTTCAAAGCGAGCTAACAATTCTGGTATCCGATCGTGTTTGCCCAATCGATATAAAACTCGCGTTTCTCGATCGAATAGCTGGCTGCTTCTCTCAGACTGGCTTTTCAGGCGCTTGACGAGGCACAAAGGTCGATCGGGCAAATTTTCATCTTCAGCCAGATAGGTATCGCTGTACTCCGTATTCACCAAATGTTCTCTGATTCGGTAACGCATCCGCAGCAGCTTTTGCAACATCGGATCGAGAGAATTAGTTGGTTGTGTGCCTTTTTGTACCGATCTCATGATGCAGTCCCAAAGATTTGCTCCGACTACTTTTTCTTCTAGTCCAATAATTTCTGCTTGCTTCAGTACCTTGGTGAGGTCTTTCCACAAGTTGTAGCCGACATACCGCCCCAGGTAGCCCACTGTGTACCCGCGGGCGATCGGATCGTTTTGCTGAATTTCTTGGTAAGTCAAACCCCCTATAACGCCTCGAATTATCGACTGTTGCAACCGACTCAGGTGTTTTTCCGTTTGTTCGTATACCAGATTGTCCAAAAAAATTATGGCTTCTTCTACCGTCATAGTTTCATGGCTTAAGTTAGTTGTGCAGCAGCTAGAGACTCGATCTTTATATTTTTGTTATAGACGGTTTATTTGAAAATTACTATGGTTTTTTCTTTTTGAAATATATCTTGATAATATGAGTTTTATGAATCAAAGTTATGACTTTTATGAAATTAATATACTTGACAAATGGTTGATGTGTTAATCTGAATTCACGGTTTTTAATAATCGAGTATTTTAGGGGTTTAAAAAAAGACCCGTCACCGTAGCGATATCGTTGACCTTTGCACCGGCATCATAATTTTCGGAGTGCAGCGCGACGATCGTCAGGCCCGAAGCTGCGATCGCGGGACGCTCAGCTTCGAGAGTATAATTGGGCGGTTAAGCAGATGAGCATGAAAATACATAAGTATGTCAAAAGCGAGCGAAACGAGAGTGAAGCGAAGCAATTCGCTTGCGGTCAAGCTCGCTTGACATTCTGTTACATGAAAGAGTAGACCTCTTGCAAAAGTCCTTTTAATCAAATTTTGGAACGGGCAAGATGCCCGTTCCACAAGGAAAAATGTTTTTTGTGGGATGGGCCGGAGAGCCCGTCCTAGTTATTTTTGCAAGAGGTCTAGTTTATTTGCGCCTACCTACTTAGGATCGCGAATTAAATAACTTACAATTTTAATAGTTATTGTGGGATGGGCGTCCCGCCCGTCCAAAAAGGGCGGGCGGGACGCCCAACCCCTACTCCCCACTTTTAAGAGTGTAAGTTATTTAATTCTCATTCCTTAAAAGCTAATTTTTAATCTTGTTCACGTAACCCCACAAACTGTAATCGCGGCTAAGCCAACCCCGGAAAAATGCCATCTGACTCGGATCTTCTTGCACCCGTTTGTAGCGGTAAATAATCCGCTCGTTAATCATTTGCAGCGCCGTATTTTTGTTGTTAGCGACTTTCAGCGCTTCCTTGGTGCGCGCATCAAAAACGCCACTTTGCGGCAATCCTAATGCTTGCTGGAGAAAGGTAATAGAATTATTAATACCGAAATTAACGGCGGTGTCAAACATGACGATCGCCAAAGCAGGCTGCATCGTCCCCGAAAGACTAGAATCCCAGTAATATTTATAAATTTCTAGGAGCTCTGCTTCCGACATCTGTGTCACGTCGAGGGGCGGTAGCCCGCGACTGTAGCGGTAAGAGTTGTATTCCGTTTGCAGGATGCCCCGATAAGTTCTGCCGCCCTTATCTGCGGGGTGATTGCTGAATCCGCCCTCAAAATATAGCGTGAAATAAAGAGCTGTTTGGAATACTCGCTGCCGAAAGCTGGCTGTCTGCTGCTGTGCGAGAGTCTTTTGGGCAAAGGGTAAGGGGATTGCCAAGGTTAACAAGAGTATCCCCAGCAGGAGGTTTGGTTTCCACTTGATGTGATGTTGGCGCTGTGTCGCTTGCTTGTCGCTCATAAATTCTCTGTAACGATCGCCCGTAGTTCCGCTAAAACTGCTACTCTGCAAAATAATATAGATTCAACCTTTAACTTGATAGCACAGATAGGCCGCCAAATGAATTCCGATTTTCGCAACCAATCCGAAACACCCCAATTTGAAGATGCTGCATCGCTGACAGTAGTTGCAGAAACCTATTACTCTCAAGGCAATTTAGCAGCAGCCGTCGCTGCTTGTCGCCGAGCTCTGGAATTGCAACCGGATTGGGCGGCGGCTTACGTGACAATGGGCAATGTGCAGCAAGCAAGCGGCTACATTGAGGAAGCGATGCGGTTTTATTCTGAGGCGATCGCCCTGAATCCCGATTTTGCTGAGGCTTATGCTAATTTGGGCAGTATGCTCTACAAACAAGGGCATTTGATAGAGGCTATTGTCAATTACGAAAAGGCGATCGAACTCAAACCAAATTTGGCTGCTGCTTACTGGAATTTGGCAGGGGCACTGAAGCAGCAGGGGCAGCCGGATGCAGCGGTAGCATACGAGCAAAAAGCTCTCGAACTCAATCCCCATCTGGCTCAGGTAGATTTTCACTTAAATTTAGGAGATAAATTAGCGCGGCAGGGGAAGTTAGATGAGGCGGTGGCTGCATGGCAGCAGGCGATCGCTTTCAAACCCGATTTAGCCGAAGCATACTGTCAAATTGGCATAGTTTTGCGCCACCAGGGTAAATTTAAAGACGCAATACCCAACCTTCAAAAAGCCCTAGAAATTAAACCCGATTTTATTTCGGCTCACCAACATTTGTGCGGCATCCTCAGAGATACTAGCGATTTAGCGGCCGCGCGGCAAGCCGTGCACCAATACAGCCAAATGTGTGCCGAAACCGATCCAATTATGACCGCGATTTACTTCGTCAGCACCTATCAAGTGTCGGGATTGAATCAAATTGCGGGCGATCGATTTTTAGAGCTAGAGTCGTACTTGCAGCAAAAATTAGAAACCGTTAGCCCGGTGGAAATTAAATCGCTTTATGCAAATTTGTTATTCAGCACGCCCTATTTGCGAGATGACTTGGCGGCAAACTCAAAACTTTACAGATTAATTGCCCAAAAGTATATCGCCCAATGTATCAAACCTAATTTTTCTCAACCCGCCAATTACAGTTTTAAACCAAAAGCCCCATCCAGCAAGTTAAAAATCGGCTTTTTGTCCAATCACTTCAGCCGCCATTCTGTAGGTTGGTGCAGCGCTGACATCATTCGCGAATTGTCCGACATCACACCCAATTTGTATTTCTACGCTTCCGAAAGAATCGTTCCTGACGATCGCACTCAGCAATTTGAAAGTTTGGGAAAACTGACTTTTCCGAAAACTTACCCGAACGGACTTGCCAATTCCGCAGAAATTATCGACCAAATTCAGCAAGATGAATTAGACGTTTTAGTCGATTTAGATTCTCTCAGCGTACCAATTCACGCTGACATTCTCTACCAAAAACCCGCACCAGTTTGTGTTTCTTGGCTCGGATTTGATGCCCCTTACATATCGCCGGAAAATTACTTTCTTACAGACTGGCACTCGCACCCAGCAGACCGAGAAAAATATTATGACGAGCAGCTAATTAGGATGCCGGATTCTTTTGTAGCTGTGTCAGGTTTTCAGAGATATGGAGTCGATCCGGTTGCATTGAGAAGGTCGAATCGGATCGGTTTGGATCAGATAGTTTACCTGTGCGTCGCTCCCGGCAGAAAATTTAATCGCGAGTTGGTAAAAGCACAAGTGGCGATTCTCAAACAAGTGCCGAACAGTATCTTAATTCACAAAGCTTTAGGCGATGCAGCAGTGTTTGAGGGCGCGTACCACCAAGCTTGCGAAGCTGAAGGAGTCGGCCGGCACCGAATTAAGTTTTTGCCGAGGTTTGCTACTGAGGAAGAGCACAGAATTGTCTATTTGCTGGCAGATGTTTTGTTAGATTCTTATCCTTACAATGGAGGCACTCACACTTTGGAGGCTTTGTGGTTTAATTTGCCTGTGGTGACTCGAACAGGAGAGCAATTTTTGTCTAGAATGGGTTATTCGTTTTTGCAGGCTTTGGGAATTGAAACTGGTGTGGCTTGGTCTTGGTCGGAATATGTGGATTTGGGTGTAAAATTGGGTAAAGATGGTGAATTGAGAAACGCAATTAAAGCACAGTTGGTGAAATCTAAAGATGCAGCCAATTTGTCGCCGCTGTGGAATCCGAAAAAGTTTGCTGGTGATATGTATGCGGTGTTTGAAAAACTGCGTAAAATAGAATAACGCGCTAATTATAGGATAAGGTGCGTCAGGCAAAACAATCCGCAATGTGAGAAAACATCCTAACCTGACGCACCCTACAATGACTGCGATTAAATAGGTTTGTAGTGAGGACTTCAGTCCGCATCTCTCATCAACCGTAGGGTGCGTCAGGCGAAATCATCATCAATGTGACCAAACATTCTCATCTGACGCACCCTACAATGACTAATGACTAATGACTAATGACTAATGACTACTGACTAATGACTAATGACTAATGACTAATGACAACTGACAACTGACAACTGACAACTGACAACTGACTAATGACAACTATTAAGTTTTTGAAACAACCGACTTCGGAAGCTTGGGTGGAACAGGCGATCGCCCATTTGGATACAATCTTATTAGACCATTCTCACTGCGAGCGGAAAGCGGCGGGAGTAGCGTTAAATTTAATGTTTCGCTACCCAGCACGGGAAAAATTGGTGAGGATGTTAACGGCGATCGCCCGCGAAGAATTAGAGCATTTCGAGCAAGTAAACCAGCGGTTAGAACAGCGCAGCATCGCTTTGGGCCCTTTGGCTGCACCTCCCTACGGTGCTGGTTTGTCCGGCCAAATTCGCAAGCAGGAACCGGAGAGACTTTTGGATTCTTTGTTGGTTTCTGGTTTGATTGAAGCGCGGAGTCACGAACGGTTGGGGCTGCTGGGCGATCGCTGTCCCGACGCCCAATTAGCTAAGTTTTACCGCAGTTTGATGGCTTCGGAAGCCCGCCATTACGGGGTGTATTGGATTTTGGCAACAACTTATTTCGATCGCGCTATTGTGATTGAGAGGCTGGAGGAATTATCATTGGTAGAAAGTCAGTTGCTGGCAACTCTTTATCCTGAACCGAGAATTCACAGTTAAAAGTTGGGTGCATTTAACGACTGTCAAATGCGAAAAAATCAGTAATTTTACGGTTGCTAAAGTCAAAAAAATAATATAAGTTGCAACAACTAATGAAAACCCAACATCTCGATTTTTTAATTCGTTCCTGGGAAACGCGCGATCGCGCTGAGGCTTTCCATTTAATTAAAAATATTTTAGCAGAGTACGGTTTAATATGTGAGCCTTTCGGGGCAGATCGAGATGTCTATGATGTCGAATTATTTTATCATAAAAAGGGCGGCGAATTTTGGGTAGTAGAACGGCAGGATCAAATAGTGGGTACAGCCGCTTATTATCCGATTGAACGCGGGAATAATGCTGTGGAAATTCGCAAAATGTATATTTTGCCAGCAGCAAGGAGACAAGGTTTGGGGAAATTTTTACTGCAAGAATTGGAAAGTAAAATTATCGCTCGCGGTTTTGATGAAATATGGATAGAAACTGCTAGCATTCTTAAAGAAGCTGTTAAAATGTACGAAAATAGCGGATATCTACCGACAACGGGTGTGGAGACGCAAAGGTGCGATCGGGTTTATGTAAAATGTTTAAGTTAGAAGCCAAGTCTAAGAAACCGGGTTTCTGATAAAATCTCCGTTGGTGGCGAAATATTTCGGAAGAAACCCGGTTTCTGGGAATTTTGCCAAGTCTAAGAAACCGGGTTTCTGATAAAATCTCCGTTGGTGGCGAAATATTTCGGAAGAAACCCGGTTTCTGGG